>CAZFTY010000119.1:0-6862 GCA_964521835.1 uncultured Microbacter sp. | reverse complement strand
TAAAGTCCAGAAAATGATGGCTCCGAATGCAAACCGTGAATAGGTAAGCGCCCACGGCGACATCCAGTGAGGCATCAGGTGCTTGGTGATCGAAAAATTGGCTCCGAATATAATAGCTGCTACCAACATGGCAGCATGTCCTTGCAATTTTGTCTTGTTCATTTCAAAATAGATTGATCATAAATCTCACAGACAACACGTTGTGCACATTTGCAAGGCATTAGTTTTATGGGTTCAATAATGATGCAAATTTACGACAAAAAGCCCTTGTTAAAACAGTTTTGAGGAAATTACTTTTCATCTTATTTACCTGCCGGCAAAAAACAACACAGGCAGAAATGCCGAACATTCTGCCTGTATTATTTAATTTGCTATATTTTATCCGTTTAATATGGATTTTCACCATTATAACTATCAACCCGGCTTTCTATTTTAATAACTTTATACCAGATACTTCCATTGTACATTACCGCCTGATATTGGATGCCATCTACGATGTAAAACGTGTTCCCGTCAATAACCACCTGTTGTCCGCCTTCCGGAATGGTCTGTACCAACGATCCCAACGGAGGTTGCACCACCACATACTCGTTATTGTAACGTTGGTAGTATGTTCCTGCATAATAATAATATGCCGCATTAGCCAATGTAAAAGCCACAAACCCTACCGGCAATGAAGAGATACGAAAACCGAAAGGAGGTGCGACTACGACAAAAGAAGAACCGTAAGGACGGTAATAAAATCCGTTACGATAGACATAACGTACTCCGTTGTGCACTCTCCACACCCCACCCTGCGGAATAACCCTCACTGTAGTGCCACGAGCCGGCCATCTTCCGTAAAAACGATCGTACCGTGGCTCGTACCGACGATTGTCCCGGTATTGAGGCACATTATCGCGCGACCCGGCAATGCGCCCGCTATTTGCAGAACGTACGTCGTCGCGACTGACACTACCACGGTTATTATCTCTCGCCTGAGGCGCGACCGAACGGGAACCGCTGTTCACCTGAGGCGCAGAAGCTCGATTGCCATCCCGGCTACCTCTTTGCTGATCGACTCTGACTTCGCTACGGCCCCGCGATGCTTCCGATCTGTTGTCGCGCGAACCTTCGCCACGCTGAGCAAACACAGGAGTCACAACAAAGCCGGACAAAACCACAAGAGATGCTACTGAAAGAAAAGAACGTCCGGAAATTCGTCCGGCTATAAACCGATTTGTTTTCGTTGATTTCATAGTGTGTTAATGTTGAATGAAACGATATAGATATTCTCTCGCTTGTATCAATAGGACACTCTCCTGTGAGAATAGTTTAATCGACTTGTACCACCAGATAGCGGGATACGCTCCAAAATTCTTTGTAGTCTTTGATGGTCAGCACATAATTTCCATGCTTACCATCCGGTTTATCCAGCGAATAAGAACCTGCGGGATGCGTCGTAAGCACCCTGGCCTTTGGAGAATAGAGAGGGATGCTCTTTACCTGACGAATATCGATCTTCACAAAATACTCTTTATCGAAATCCTTCTGAAGCACTTTGTTTGAAGAGAGGAAGCCTCCGCTGGTCAGAATTCGATGCTCTTTCAGCTCTTTGGTCGATCCGAACACATACCACCCGGTAGCCAATTTCTCATCCTGGGTGACAATTTGTTCCTGTTGTGCCTGACTCTGAGTTTTCAGATTGGCCACATCCTGATTCAATGTCTCCACGTTTTTATTCAGGTCGGCTATAGCCGCATCTTTTATCTGCAATTCGTTCGATAACGACTGGATAAGATCTATCTTTTCGTTCAACATGGCGTTCAACCGTTCGATTGTTTTGCGCATCTCTCTGATTTTAAGCGCGCTTTTACCCATTTTATGGGTCAACGATGCGATCTGCTCTTTATTCTTTTTCAGCATATCGGTCATCAACAAAATATCGTCATTGATTTTGGACCGGACATCCTGATTCGTATTTTCCGTCGATTTATTAACCTGAATATAGGTTTCCATCTGCTTTACCTTATCGAAATTCGCCTCAATTTCATTCATCGACGCTAAATATTCGTTGGTTTCACTCTCCAATTGAGCTTTTACCTGCATCAGTGAATCATTTTGTCGTTGCAACGATTCCACATCGGCAGGTTGCCGGTGGCACGAAGCCAGAACCAAAACGGCAAGTACAATAAGTAGTTGTTTCATAACAAATTAATATTAAAAATTAAGATGATTGTTTTTCCATCCTCTCTTCCGATCGACGGTAAAGCAAATGTATTATTAGTTTTCCAATCCGGCAACAACGATTACAATTTCTCCTTTCGGCTGTTTCTCGGTAAAATGAGCCGCCAGCTCCGTCACCGTTCCCCGAACAGTCTCCTCGTGTAGCTTGGTCAGTTCGCGCGAGACCGAAGCCCGGCGTTCCGCGCCCAGATATTCGGCAAACTGCTGCAGGGTCTTCACCAACCGAAACGGCGATTCATAAAAAATCATCGTCCGCGTCTCCAGTGCCAGCTCCTTCAGTTTGGTCTGCCGGCCTTTTTTCTGGGGCAAAAATCCCTCGAAGCAGAAACGGTCGTTGGGTAACCCCGAATTGACTAATGCCGGTACAAAAGCTGTCGGCCCCGGCAAACACTCCACCTCCACCTCGTGTGCCACGCACTCGCGCACCAGCAGAAAACCCGGATCGGATATTGCGGGGGTTCCGGCATCCGAAATCAATGCAACAGTCTCGCCTTTCTCTATCCGCTCGCAAACGGTAGCCACCGTTTTGTGTTCGTTAAATTTATGATGCGACATCATGCGTGTTTCGATGCCGAAATGTTTCAACAAAAAGCCCGACGTACGGGTATCTTCTGCCAGAATAAGATCCACCTCCTTCAAAATACGAATGGCTCTCAACGTCATGTCTTCCAGATTTCCTACCGGGGTAGGCACCAGATATAATTTTCCCATAATAAATCAAATAAACTTACGATGAACTACCTGCCTGAACTCTGCCACACACTCACTCGCGTCATCCCAGCTAAACGCCGACAGATAAGCCGTAGCTTCCGCTTCCGACTTCATCGCGTTGATAGCCGCCAGTGTGGTATTCATCTTTTCGCCGTTGCCTCCAAACAGCTCGCGTTGGAAACGGAAACGCTCGGCCAGACTAAATGCCTGACGCAAGTCCTCTATTTTGGAATTGGATAGTATGTTCACCAATGAAGGTTCGGCCTTTTCGGCCAACTGTTCGTTCAGCGAATGTCCGTCGGAGTTGAGTACTTCGGCCAACGATGTTTTGGTCTGTTCCTCCTGCTGCGGTTCGGGTATGGGTTGAACTTCGGGAGACGGTTCGGATATCACAGGTTCCGATACTGGTAGCGCGGGCTCCGGTACCACCGGAATTTCAGGCTCTGTGGCAGTCTCTATTTCGGGTTCTATTTGCCATTCTATCGCTATTTCGGGCTCGGTTACTTCTTCTGCCACCGGCTCTATCGGCTGAGGCTGCGCAACGACAACAGGCTTAATTTCCACCACCGGCTCTGCCGTTTTCGGAGGAGTAGCCTGCAATTCACCCAACTGCGCCAGCCCCGACAAAATATTTTCCGCCTTTGTTTTTGCCAGTCCCAGAATGGTAGCCGATACGACTTCGTTCTCACCAAACCCTTTGTTCAAAACAGATAATTCGTTGATATCCTTCTCAATCAACGCCAACAACACCTCTTTGTTCATAAGTTTTTTTACATTTTTAATGGCAAATCAAAAGGCATATTTTACCTTTGCAAAAGCTGTGTAAAGATACAGGATAATTTTAATTTACGTACAAGACAAAGCACAAAAAAACAATTGAAAAAGCAGGATTTACAACACCATCCGAACGATTATTTTTGTCTTTCCAATTGACCCATTTCCAAATTTTCACATTGAAATGATCTATTTCGAATCCAACTTCAACACCTCTCCCGAGAAAAAAGGGAGCATCGAGGTAATTTGCGGCTCTATGTTCTCAGGCAAGACCGAAGAACTGTTGCGCCGCCTCAAACGCGCAAAGTTTGCCAAACAGCGGGTAGAGATATTCAAACCGGCCATCGACACGCGTTACTCCGAGGTTGAAGTGGTATCGCACGACAACAACTCCATCGTCTCTACACCGGTGGACTCGTCGGGCAATATATTGCTGCTTACAGGCGATGTGGATGTGGTGGGAATTGATGAAGCGCAGTTTTTCGACGAAGGAATTGTGGAGGTTTGCAGTCAATTAGCCCGAAACGGTTTCCGGGTTATTGTTGCCGGGTTGGATATGGATTACAGGGGCGTTCCGTTCGGACCGATGCCGGCTCTGATGGCCATTGCCGACGACGTAACCAAAGAACATGCCATATGTGTTCGTTGCGGCAGCCCTGCTTATGTATCGCATCGACTGGTAGCTGATGCTCAGCAAGTGTTATTGGGAGAAAAGGACGAATACGAACCTATCTGCAGGCACTGTTTTGAGGAGGAGAAAAACAAGCAAAAAGGGATAAAATAACCGCCGAAAAGAATCGTATCAGAGATCCCGCCAATAGATTAATCTGACACATTCCCCGTACAAAAAGCCGAATCTATCAATCTTTTTCTACTTACCGAGTCTACGAAACGAACAAAAAGTCTTAATACGACCAAACTCTTTGAGTACTGACGCATTTAAGACTCTTACTTTCAATATAAAGCCACCTTGACCTTATATTTTATCTTCTCATTAGCTCCCCTTGGTCGTTGACCATTGGGTTCTCCCAAGGAGGACTGCAGCAGGATAAAATAAATAACGGCTTCTCATTTTGAAACCAGATTCCTCCCAAAGGACGACTTTCCCACTCTTCCTCCCACTTGGAAGATAATAGCCAAAAGCCGGGTACAGTCGCAAAGGCTAGGTGAAGTCTGTAAACGACAAAAAATGACAAAAAAATGCTTGTGCTCCAACAAGGCAAGACAACTTCCATATAAAAATCAATCTGGAATGAAATCGCACATTGAATATAAATGACGCAGTCTATTATTCTTCAAAAATTGAGGTTTATTCCGCATTAATTCAACAAACAAACGTTCTTTATTTTTATTCCTAAATTGTCTCAACCATTGATCCAGTGCACACCGCTGTTTTTCAACTTGTGCAACCCAAGACATCTGTAAATCAGAATAAGCTGAGATATAGCGATTCCATTTCTCTTTATCAAGCACAAGTATCTTGGAATTTTCTTCCGCACAATAATATAGAATTGAATACTTACATGGTATCTCCGTCACCAGCTCAGGCATTCCAAATATTTCATTTTCAACAACAAAAGCGATAGTAACCTCTTTATCATTCTCAACAGCCAACCACCTCAACAGACCTTTCTCTACAACATACAGGCATTCGTTATTAATTGGAATTAGATCATGCGGTCTATAGCACTCTCTCTTGATCATAGACAACAATGCTATCTTTGCTCTACTATCAAGTGACAAAAACTTAAATCCCTTCATAAATAAAATATTACACTTAAGACTAACCATTTACCCACAAAGCATGTACAAAAGCATGCATACCAACGCAGTAATATAGATTTACACGACACTTTTTCCTCTGGAGCTATTCATTCACTACTATCGCCCAGAAGAATGACCACTCGTTTCTGTCCAAATAGAAAAAATAGTGTTTCGGCACAGATCGCGTTTTCTTCCCGAATCGATGCCGAATACAATCCACATCGCCAGGCACAAGTATCAATTAATATCTTTTTCTTTATATTATCTACTTTTTGATAATACAATTCTACGCCATCTTCATTTTTAATACTTAACAACAAGCAAGCCAAATCATTTGCACCATCTAATCTGACGCTAATAAAGCTGGAATATTGGGAAGGCAATTGTTTCTTCGGATCGAAAATCATTGTTCTATTCGCATTATTTCCAAATGGATACAATTTACAAAATAACGAAAATAAAAAATCGATATTTTTTATTATTTGATAACACACAATCAAACCATTTATTATCTTTGTGACAGAATCGTACCATTTATATCTCAGGATATACAGAAAACACACTTACCGGCTACTCCAAATAAACTAGTAGTAGTATATCGGTAATGCCGGACTGATATCACATCACCCCGACATTTTTAAATCTAAAGAGAAAAAATATCTTACAAATATCTTGGCACAATGAAAATTTCGACTTCAAACTTTTTCCTGTGTTTAATCTATATATTAACCGAGTCTAAAGACCACACTACCTTGTCATTCACAATGGCATTGCAAAGCATCTGTGACTTTCGCTCACATACCACATCCTTAAAACAACAAAAAATCACCTGTAGTCAATCCGTCGATTTGCTATCCAATCAATGTATTTGATGTGGAAAGCAACAAGCACCTTATTACACACACAACACAATATGAACACATCACTGAACAATCGAACTTATCCCCAAAATGTTAGAGCGATTCATAACATGCTCTGTTGTCAGCAGATAATTAGTATCTATAATTATTGCTCGGTGCAAAATTATAAACATTACGTTTATATAATGCCTCATTAATGTTAATTATACACTTTATGTTTATTAATTCTTCATAACAACATGAATAAATCTTTGATATTAAATAGGATAAAAGATCACTACAACTTTAGATCCGACGCTGAATTTGCTCGTTTTCTGAATATAACGCCTCAGGCACTGGCTAATTGGCATAGACGAAACACATTCGACTACGATATTCTATACACTAGATGTGATGATATTGATCCGAACTGGCTGTTCACAGGACAAGGTTCGATGCTAAAAGATAAGATCGTCGATTCCAGCAAACAATCCGATTCATTTACACAAAAACTGGAAGAATCGAAAAAGAAATTGATCGAAATGAAT
>CAZFTY010000118.1:0-6887 GCA_964521835.1 uncultured Microbacter sp. | reverse complement strand
TTCTTTCATGTATAATCTTTTTATATCTTACCCCCGCAAGCGAAAGGTAATTGTTATTCTGCTGATTTTACTTTGACAATACGTTTATCATCCTTCTTTTTCGGCTTCGGAAAAAGCTGAGAAAAAACCTTTTTCCAAGCGCTTTGCTGTTTCTTATCGGGCATATGCTCTTCTGGATCGTACAACATTCCGGTACAAAGACACATGCGGTAATTATTGCGTTTCAGAATATCGAAATTGACGCACGCTTCACACCCTTTCCAAAACGCGTCATCATGAGTCAGTTCCGAAAAAGTAACCGGACGGTAACCAAGCTCGGAATTGATTTTCATAACAGCCAAACCGGTGGTCAATCCGAACAATTTTGCATTGGGAAATTTCTCCCTCGACAAGTCGAACGATCTCTTTTTGATTGCTTTCGCCAATCCCTGACCACGAAACTTTTCGACAACAATAAGTCCCGAATTAGCAACAAATTGTTTATCTCCCCAACTTTCGATATAACAAAAACCGGCAAACTCATTTCCTTCAGCCAATGCTATGATAGCCTTTCCCTCCAGAATTTTCTTTTCTATGTATTCGGGGGAACGTTTTGCAATACCTGTTCCTCGTTTTGCTGCTGCCGCACTGATAGTGTCCAGAATGGTATTTACATATTCCAAATGGCTCTTATTGGCAACTACAATTTCAATTTTTGCTCCTTCTAACATTTTATATGTATGCTTTTATAAAAATAAAACTTGACGATAGGCAGCCACAGGCTACACTCTACTAATTAAACAAATGCTTTTTACACTGTTTTTTCTGTTTTTATTTCGGGAAAAAGTTCACTCAACAACGAAATCACATCTCTCCGCGATGATTTTTCATTGATTGCCAGAAAAATCGTATCATCTCCCGCAATAGTACCCAGTATCCGGCTATCGGCATAATTATCGATACTCCAGGCCAGCGCGCTTGCAAAACCGGGACTTGTTTTAATTACTCCCATCGTTCCGGTAAAATCGATAGAGATGATCCCTCCGGGAATGCGGTTCGTCGTTTTCGAACTGCTCTTGACACGACCATACTCCACAACTTTGCTCGAAAGTGAATAGCGATAGCCGTTCACCGTCGGAATTTTTGCAACTTTCAATTGCTTAAGATCACGGGACAATGTAGCCTGAGTCAAATCGAAGCCACTTGTTTTCAAAACATTAAGCAGTTCATCCTGACTACTAATATTAAAAGAAACAATAATTTCTTTGATTTTGTCTAAACGGTCTTTCTTTCCCATTGTGAATTTTTATTCATTTATGGCTGCAAAATTATACATAATAAACGAGCAAAGCAAGCGCTTTTATAAGATTCAAACGATATTTTGCAAAGTTTTACAATAACCCCTTTTCTGCGCTTATTTTTACTATTTTCAAAAAATATAGTTCTATGTATTGCATAGTACTATATTTTATATTATCTTTGCATCAAAAATAGAAACAAGATGAATGCTGAAAATGTAAAATCGCAAATGCGTAAGGGAATTCTGGAATATTGCATTCTGCTGCTTCTGGACAAAAAACCCTCGTATGCCCCGGATATAATCGCTTCGCTGAAAGAGGCTCAAATCATTGTGGTTGAAGGCACGCTCTACCCGCTTCTGACGCGGCTTAAAAACAGCGACCTCCTCTCCTATCAATGGGAAGAGTCGAGTCAGGGGCCACCCCGCAAGTACTATTCCCTGACCGAACAAGGACGAATTTTTCTGGGCGAACTTGAAAAAGCATGGGATGAACTGACGGACACCATCAATTCTATCCGGAATCAAAGCAAAAGCTGAAATACGAATTAAATTTGCAAAAAAATACAAAGCAGGAAGAACGTTTCCAAAACATTAAATCATTATGAAAAAGACGATTACAATCAATCTGAACTGTACTGTTTTTCAAATTGACGAAGATGCATACCAGACATTGAACGAATATCTGAATGCCGTTTCACAACATCTGCAGGAAGATGATGAACAAAATGAGATCATAAACGATATTGAAGCCCGCATCGCCGAATTGTTTACCGAACGGCTTCACAAATCGGGTCAGGTAGTAACCATCGGATTAGTCGAAGAGATCATCTCCATTATGGGACATCCGTCCGATTACGGTGATGAAAACGAAACGACTACCGGAAAGGGAGCCAAAGAGCAGGAAGGAAAATACAGAACAACATCCAAACGCATTTACAGAGATCCCGAAAAGGCCATATTAGGAGGAGTACTGAGCGGCTTTGCCATCTACCTGAACATGGACGTGGTATGGCTCCGCATTATTTTTGCGCTCTTGGTGATCTTTGGAGTCGGAACCATTATTCCTATTTATCTTGTACTTTGGCTGGTAATTCCCAAGGCCGAAACCACCGCGCAACGCATGGAAATGCACGGAATTGACGTGACGATAGAGAATATCAAAGCCGAAGCCAACAAAGTAAAAGAACGGTTTCAGGAGTATGTGAAACCCGAGAATATTGATAAAAAAAAAGACCAAATCAAAGCAAATGCCAGTAAAATAGGAAATTATGTTAATTCTAAAGATTTTCAGCATAACGTACATGATGTTGCCAACACTACTACAAGGGTGGCTCACGGATTTTTTAAAGGAGTTTTCGCTTTCATTGCAGGGGCTGTCGGCCTGGCAGGGGCCATTATCGTTATTGGACTGGTTATTGCGCTAATCCTCTCATTGATACAGCCGAACTGGTTTTTTATCCATTTCCCGGACGAAGCCGTTGGCTTTTATTTCCTGACAACAGGTAACATTGCCATGGTACTTGTGGCCCTGCTACTACTCATCGGAGTGCCGGTGTTCCTGCTATTCTACATTGCCGTTAACATACTGTCCGGCGATATGCATCTCTCTTCCACCTCGAAGTGGGTTGCTCTGCTGTTGTGGCTGGCCGGGCTGTTTTTATTGGTTAGCCTCAGTTCGCAATTTGCCTATCTGCATTGGTTCTCCTGGCTATAATTGCAAACGGTACGATAACAAAAACAAGGCTGCCTCTTGTAAGAGAGACAGCCTTGCTTTTGTTGAATGAGTATCGAATATGTCACCTAATTGAAGTTTTATATCGACTGAATTGAATTAAAAATCAGCGCAGCTAAAGGCATGACTTTTAGTATAGTCCGACCTTTCAGGTCGTGAGAGTACAAGCTTTGCTCACGCGCAGGTCACAGACCTGCGGTTATGAAAATGTGGCTTTTCAAGCCAACAGGCAAAATATCAGATACTCATATTCTATTATTCTTCGGCTACTTTAGGTATCCGGCTTCGCGGTAATATCTCTCGGCACCGGGATGAAGCGGCACACCGAAATTCTGCCAGACGGTTTTCGGATCATAGGTGTAAATCCGGATAAACCATTTCAAGGCACCGTGATTCGCGTCAATAGCTTTCGCCACATCATAAGCCGCTTGTTCGGGCGTATCGTCGCGGGCAAAAACAGCTTCGCCGGAGCGCCCCAGCGTTTTAAAACGACGGTTAACGCCTTTAAGTAAACCGTAATGCACTTCCACCATCTCAGCATCTTCGTTTTGTTGGGCTATCTGCTTCAGCAGCTCTTCGGGCAATTCCAGAAAATAGAGGTCGAATTTTTGGCTCAGGGCAGTCCATGAAGAGGATTCGGGATTCAGAGCCGGGCTTGCCAAAAAGCCGGCTACCAGATCGAAATTACCTTTGAGAGCCTCATCCATGCTCACGCCTATCTTTCCACCCCATGCCTTGATGTCGTCCGTCGTGATGCCGTAATAATTGAGAATCGTCATCATGTTGGCATCGGCACCCATAATCCGCACCGGCAAATGCTGCTGTTTGATCCGCGCAAAGTCTTTTATACCAGATTCTTTGCGCACGGCAACCAGGTAATAAAAGGGATCTTCGAGCTTTGCAATCAAACGGAGGTTCTTATAAGCCTCTTTGGCTCCGCCACCCCGATATGCCGAACTCAACATGGCACTGGATGTTAATCCGAAATCGACACGTGCATTGAGACGCACATTGACTCCATCTTCCAGATTCGCTTCATCCAATGGGGGCGGATAATCGTGCTTAGAGACTAATCGTGGGCCATACGACCGGTTGCAGTTGCGGCAAATGATAACCGAATAACCATACGGCTTCATCGATTCCTGCACAAAATCGCCCAGTTCGCCCCACGGACAGCCGCTGTCACACGCCCCCGCAATCACCGGACGCTTGACATCCCATCCCGTTTTGCCAACATCAACAGTCTCTTGTGCCTGAACAACAGCAAAGGGAAAGACCGTCACCAGCCATAAAAGCATGACAAAAATTAATCGCGTTGTTTTTATCATTTTATCCAATTACTAACTCACTAATAATTAGTTAGCCCATACAGCACCTTCCGGCGTACGTCGCCAGTCGAAGTACGAATCGAGCACTTTCAACGATTCGGCACTGGGTACCGGCCCTGTGTGGGGAGTCTGCTGAAAATACATCAGCACCGGATTGGCATCGCTGAATGCAGGCCAATGAGGCATTCCGGCACCATTGGGATCACCATATTTTGCAAAATTGGTCCAGTAGGTAGCCATTGCTTCCGAGATCTCCAGATCGGTTTTGGAAGTCTGCGGATTTTTGGGATCGAGGTGTTTGAATACGTAAGCCACCTCTTGTCCGTGAGGAGAACCGGCGCCGGCCCGGGGCGATCCTTCCGGATAATCGGGATGTTGATCGAAATAGTAGTAAAACACTTTCGATTTTCCGGTTTGTGCCTGCAAGCGAGCCCAGCTCCAGGTTTGCCATCCGAACGCGGCATCGCGCGCCAAATCGCGGGCTGTTTTCGGAACAGTTGTTTCACCTACCGGATATGCCTTGATCAACGCATCGGCAAATTTACCGTACCGGGTTTTCACGCCATTGATGTAGTCCTGCGGTGTTCTGGGAGGAGAAAAACTGGCGCCTTCGTCGGAATTATAACCCACCAAAATAGCGACATCGTTGTACTTGCCTGCTTCATAGAGCTTATGCTGATCGTCGGGAATCACATACCCATCCACAATGGGCCAGAACATGCCCAGGCCACGGCTTGCAGGTAATTTATCGGGCGCAATTTTACGCAGTTCGGCAATAGATGAAACACCGGCATTCTTCATGTAAGTAGCCCCATCGCGTTCGGCATCTTTCAGCCGTTTCATGTTCTCGCCGGGATAGGTTATCGTTTGACGCGAAGGACCGAACGATCCACCGCTTTCAGAGATAGCACCGGTAAACAATCCTTTTGCCAGAGGCGACGCGCACAACATGCTGACGGCGATACCACCTGCCGATTCGCCGAAAATGGTCACTTTATTGGGGTCGCCGCCGAATGCAGCAATATTTTTCTTAATCCATTTCAAACCGGCAATCATATCGAGTAATCCGTAATTGCCGGAGACATGATTCGGATTTTCGGCGCTCAGTTCGGAATGAGAAAAGAAGCCGAGTTGCCCCACCCGATAAGCGATACTAACCAACACAACGCCTTTCTTTGCCAGATTTTCGCCGCTGTAAGTCCGTTCGGATGTTGCGCCGGCACTAAAACCTCCGCCATAAATCCAGACGAATACCGGAACTTTTTCTTTTGCCGTTTTCGCCGGAGTCCAGACGTTCAGGTAGAGGCAGTCTTCGCTTTTACCCGAAGGAGTATTACCGCCCTGTATCGGGCCGGGAGCGAATTTGACGGTTTGTTTTACACCTTTCCATTTAGCCACAGGCTGAGGAGCTTTCCAGCGAAGATCGCCGACAGGAGGCGCTGCGAAAGGGATTCCCTTGTACACCGTCAACCCATCCTCAAACGTTCCTTGTACCATCCCATCCGCAGTTTTTACCGGAGTGGGCTGCTGCGCGTTAATGAAGCCGACAGAGAGCATCAGCAACGACACCACCAGCGTGAATTTGTGTTTCATGTTGTTTGTAGTTTATTTAGTTGATAATTAGGTTTTATGATTATCTGACATGTCGCTTAATTGAGTTTTATATCGTCTGAACTGAATTAAAAATCGACGTAGTCAAAGAGATTCCTTTTAGTTATAGTCCGACCTTTCAGGTCGTGCGGGAAGAAGGTTTACTCACGCACAGGTCACAGACCTGCGGTTATGAAAATAAGGCTTTCCAAGCCATTCAGCAAAATACCAGATACTCATTTTAGGTTTTATAATTGATTGCTATTCCTTTTTTCTCCAATATTCCATAGTAAACATATCGGGTAACCCTCTATTTTTTTCTTCTTTTTTCAAACAAAGAGATTCTGTCAGAAAATTCAGGCTATAATGACGGTGTTCAACTATCGCGCAGTAACCGGCTTTCAATCATAAAGAAATACAATAATACCGATTCAATTTTCAGCAAAGCGACACCGTAAAAGCCTGTTTATGCGACACGCTTCCATCCTGCCGTTACAGACAACCCTATTCCGAAAAATACAATCAGGATTTGTGATTGATTGATAATTTTTTAGCCATCGGAAGTTAAGTAAAAAACCAGGATAAAACAAGTTGAAAATGAAGCTCAAACAGTTCTTTTTTTCAACAGTATTTCATCCTGTCAAGCGAAAGTGCACACGAAGTTGTGTCTCAAAGAAAAAAGGAGAACAATCGGTAGGGGTAAAATCATCGTCTGTTGTCATAGTAGAAAAGGAACTTCCATTTTTTGTGTCGCAATCGTTAATATGTACCTTTGCAAAAAATATGATTATCTGTTCAAAACAGACTATTACAATCATAAAGTAACCGACATTCAGCGTGATTGAACCGAGAAAAGACATTGTAGCGGCGTTGCGACAAGGTGATTCGGTAGTCTTCGAACAATTGTTCGACGATTACTACGAACGTTTGTGAAATTATGACAACTCTTTATTAGACG
>CAZFTY010000117.1:0-6902 GCA_964521835.1 uncultured Microbacter sp. | reverse complement strand
GGACTTCCGTTTATACCTATGACACCTTTGTCTAAAACAAGCCAAATTCGGGGCGTGAGATGTAAATTATCTGAGTATGATATTAAGTTTTACGACAAGACATTTGAGACAATACTAAAAGGAAGAATAAAAAAGGAGGACAGAAAAGAAATACCCATTAACATACTACGGTTTGAGGTGGTTTTCTCTGGTAAACAATTGAAAACTATAGGGTTTAAAAATATGACGGGAGAAAGTTTACAGCATCCTCATCATGGCGCAATGTTAAAAAGGAAACTTAAATTGATTTTTAAAGAGATTAATCTCTTTGATGTTTCGATGGATTATTCAAAAATATTGGAAAATGACGTAAAAAGCTATATATTTGTAATGTCTAATGACTATAATCTATTTTTGGAATACTTGAAAAAATATTCTGGAGAAGAATCTTATCGTAAAGAAATTCGACGTAAAAAAACTTTTCTCAAAAAGATATACCCACTTAAAACAAGCGAATTAGAAATTGAATTAAAAGAAAAATTCGCAGCTGTCCTTTCAAAAATATAACTTCATTTTTCTGCAATTCGGAATCAATAATGTCAAATTTCCCTACTCCAATAAGTAGGAATTATATTCTATTGAAAATCTAAATTTATCAACCACTGTTGGATAATGTTGATTGATATGTTTTCTTACATTCTTGTATGAGCGATAATTTTGCAATGCAGCAAAATATATCAATTCAAAAGCTGTGCTTGAAATATAATCTACATTTGTTTTATACCCGGAAATATAAGAACATTCAGTTCGAGTAAGAAAATCGGCAATGTTCTCTTTTGACGTTCTTAGAGTTGAACAACATCCGAAATGTACTATTTTGCCCTTTAGCTTGCCCTCTAAAGCATTTGCTATCTCTTGCAGTGTCATGTATTCCTTGCCGAAATATATGCGATTTGTGCGCCCGTGAAACGCTATATACAAAAGATTATAATTATGATAACGCCTTTGAGTGAATTTCTTCAAGCCCACTATAAAATCTTCTTTTGAGTGGCATTTGATATAAATATACTTCATTTGAGATGCAGTATGCAATAATTCAAGAATGGGCTTTATACTTTGATTGCTTCGGGGGTTCTTATTCCAATTACCTTCCAAACAAAAAATATGTTTCTCGTTCGTGTTTGGCACTTTTATAAATTAATGCTATTAAATACGTCGTAATAACGTGGTAAGTCTTGCTCTCTTATAATTTCATCGTTATATATTTCAAGCATTTGAATGCTGTGATGTCGGCTATACTTTGAAACGGTTAGTAATTCTCCTTTGTAAGATTTGATGAGTTTTGTAACAAAAAAATGACGGAAGCCGTGGGTGGTTCCGTCAATTTCCAAGTTTGTAAAAACTTGCTTTATAATTTCCCTAACTGATTTAGTCGTAAGCCTTGATCCTTTTGAAAAATTACTATTACTTCTAAATAGCGCCCCTTCTTTAATCTTGACTCTTTGTAGATATTCTTTGAGAGCTTTGATTGCATGAGGATGTAAATAAATACTTTCTTTGTCATCCTTGCCTTTTCCAATAATGAAAGCTTTTTTATTCTTTAGATCAATATCATCGACATTTAATCTCACAATTTCAATTTGTCGTAATCCTTGAAATAGTAGTAATGATATAATAGCTTTTAAACGAAGATTGTTTGGGTTTGATTCGAGTGTTGTGCAGTAATCCTGAAGCTTTTTAATAGCCTCTTCGTTCAATCCATCTTTCTTATGAAGTTTGCTCTGAGAGAATCCTTTGATATTTCTCGTGATACTCAACGGAATAAGTTGTAATTGATACAGTTCATTTAAGAACACTTTCGCGGAAATTAAATACTTGTTTTTTGTTGATATGCTATATGTGTCTATGCTTCCTAAAAAACGTTTGTATTCGAGAAAAGTATTGCAATTGAAGCCATATTTTCTTGTGTACTGGATAAAATGATTAATCCGTACACTATATTCTTTTCGTGTATTCTCAGATATATCTAAACAATTAATTACTCTTTTCTTGAGTTTCTCTAAACTATCTAACTGCAATAATTCTACGGCAACATTGCTTTTCATGTTATTTTTTATTGATGTTGCCGTAAAGTTACAAAAATAATCTTATATTTGCAAATATAAATATCTGAAAATGAGGTTTATATGTAATTTACAAATACTTGTTTTACCTATGTTTTACCCAAACAAAACAAAAAACGTTGCAACCTATTTGATTACAACGTTTTATAAGCATTAAAAAAGTGACCCCGACAGGATTCAAACCTGTAACCTTCTGATCCGTAGTCAGATGCTCTATTCAGTTGAGCCACGGGGCCTTGCTTTTGCGGGTGCAAAGATAGAGCATGTTTTTGTATTACACAAGCTTTTTGTCGATTATTTTCGGAGAAATATTCTCTTTTGTTGGCTTGTTGTTGTATATCAAAATTTTAAAAGATCGTTCATCGTGATAAAACCTTTTTTACCGGCAGTAAATTCTGCCGCAATAACGGCACCGAGGGCAAAACCACGTCGGTTTTTTGCATCGTGTTTAATGCTGATGGTGTCCATCCCGGATTCGTAGATGATTTCGTGAATGCCGGGCACCGTACCTTCGCGCTTGGAAACAATGGCGAGTTCTTGCGAATTTGAAGCAACCTCTTTCACCCATTTGTCCTTGCGTGCGATCTCCTCCAGAATGCCTTCGGCTAACGTAATGGCGGTGCCGCTCGGTGCATCGAGTTTCTGTGTGTGGTGAACTTCTTCCATGCTGACATTGTAATCGGGATAGTTATTCATAATCCGGGCAAGGTATCGATTGACGGCGAAGAAAATATTGACACCGAGACTGAAATTTGAAGACCAAAAGAGTGTCGCATTTTTTTCGGTCATCTCTTTTTTTACGGCTTCGATCCGGTCGATCCATCCGGTAGTGCCGCAAACAACCGGAACCTGAGCATCGAAGCAGCGCGAGAGGTTACCGATGGCCACTTCGGGTCGGGTAAATTCGATAGCTACGTCTGCCTTGCGAAATGCCTCCGAGTCGAAATCGGCAGTATTATTCATGTCGATGGTTGCTACTATTTTATGTCCTCTCGCAAGGGCTATCTGTTCGATTTCATGCCCCATTTTTCCATAACCGATAAGCGCTATGTTCATGATGATAAGTTGTTGATACAAACGCGCGTTGAGGCGGTCGTATGCATTGTATAAATGAATTTAATTGAATTTACGAAGCAGAATGCGGAAGGTGGTGCCTTTACCCACTTCCGATTGTTTTACAAAGATACGACCTTCGTGGTATTCTTCCACAATTCTTTTTGCCAAAGAAAGGCCCAGACCCCAGCCTCTTTTCTTTGTTGTAAATCCGGGGTGAAAAACCATTTGATATACAGCTTTGGTCATTCCTTTGCCGGTATCATGCACATCGATGGCATAATGTTTGGGCAACTCGCTCATGGTAATGATAATGTCGCCGGCACCCTCCATCGCATCGATGGCGTTTTTACATAAATTCTCAATGACCCATTCAAATAATGGAACGTTGAGTAAAATTTCCGCGTCTTGTCTGGTGCTATTGTTCACTTCGATGGAGACTTTGGTTGATATGCGTTTCTGCATATAGGTGACGGCATTGCCCAGCGCGTCATCGAGTGGGATGGGAATCAGTTCTGGTTTGGACCCTATTTTGGAGAATCGTTCGGCAATGGTTTTGAGTCGCATAATATCATTTTCCATCTCGGGCAATAGGGTGTCTTGCGGATACCGGCTCTTCAATAGTTCCGACCATGCCATCAGGGAAGAGATGGGCGTTCCCAATTGATGAGCTGTCTCTTTCGACAGTCCGACCCAAACCTGGTTTTGTTCCGCTCTTTTTGTTCCCGCGAAGGCCAGAAAAGAGAGGAGTATGAATAGTGCGATGACTCCGAGCTGAATGTAAGGGAAATAGCCGAGCTCTTTTATAAGAATGGAATCGTCGTAATAGATAAACTGTCGGATGGTCGGACTGAGTGTGATCTCGATGGGAGGATGTTTCTTCTTGAACTTAGCAATATATTTTTGCCGGAACTGATCTGTATTTTCGCGTGGCTCGGTAATATTGCGCGAGGTGATATACTTGTCGTGTTCGTCAACAATAACTACCGGAATTGTGGTGTTGCTCTCCAAAACACGCATTATCAGTGTGAGATCCGATTGATAACTCGCACTGGCCGCCATACGTGTGGCTTCGGCCCAAATGGCAACCTTATTTCGCTCTTCATTAGCAAGCTGGTTGACAAGCCTGTTGGTAAAAAAGAGAGAGAGTAAAGCTATAGCGGAGGCAATGGCAATAAATGTCAGCCTGAAATTGAGCCTATGTGTTGCATTAAACATGAGCAGAACAGACAATGTGGAATTTACGAAAAAACATACATGCTAAGCGCAGTACTTCTCTTTTTTTATCCGTTTCAGTTAAAAAGAAATAGCACAACAAAAGTAGACATTTTTTATGGGTTTTCTTTCCGATGGACAGAAAGGTTGCATTTTGAATACGTCGTTTTAAACATAAAAAATGCCTTTTTATTGTATGAAAAGTGTTTGAATATGAATTTTTTAGCCATTGAAGCAAACTCTTTACTTTTTGAGTTTCATCCCTCGGAATTTTAGCTTAATTTTGCAGAAAATTTATGATCCATAATTTATGGTGTTTACTCCCAAGCTTGTAGCTACCCTTAAGGACTATAATCGAGCTCAGTTCTACAAAGATTTAATGGCCGGCATTATTGTCGGTATTGTAGCATTGCCATTGGCTATCGCTTTTGGTATTGCATCCGGCGTTTCTCCAGAGAAGGGACTTATTACCGCTATTATTGCCGGATTTATTATTTCTCTTTTCGGCGGGAGCAAGGTTCAGATAGGCGGACCTACCGGCGCGTTTATTGTGATTGTTTATGGCATTATCCAGCAATATGGCATTACCGGATTGGCCATAGCAACGGTAATGGCCGGGGTAATGCTTATTGTGATGGGCGTTTTGAAGCTGGGAAATGTTATTAAATTTATTCCGTTCCCTGTTGTGGTGGGCTTTACGAGTGGTATTGCGTTAACTATTTTTACCACGCAGGTGAAAGATGCGACCGGAATGCATCTCAATGCAGTGCCTGCCGCTTTTATTGACAAATGGATCGTCTATTTTGAGAATTTTTCGGGGATAGGCATCTGGTCGGTAGTGACTTGCGCGGTAACGATACTGATTATTACGCTGTTTACGAAAATAACAAAAAAAATACCCGGAACGCTCATCGCGATTATTCTGGTAACTGTCGTTGCATGGTTGTCTCGCCATTTCGGCTTAAACCTGGGCATTGAAACAATTGGAGACCGTTTTACCATTCAGGCGAGTATGCCTCAACCAGTGGGGTTGCATGTTGATTTTGCGACCATTCAGCACCTGCTGCCTCCGGCTTTTACCATTGCAATGTTGGGCGCGATCGAGTCGTTGCTTTCGGCTATGGTTGCCGATGGAGTGATCGGGGATAAACATGATTCCAATACAGAGCTTATTGCACAGGGAATTGCGAATTTGGTGACTCCCATTTTTGGAGGTATTCCGGCAACAGGGGCTATTGCGCGTACCATGACCAATATTAATAACGGAGGACGAACTCCGGTGGCCGGTATTGTTCATGCTATTGTTTTACTGCTGATTTTACTGTTTTTGTCTCCGCTGGCTCAACACATCCCGATGGCGTGTCTGGCCGGAGTGCTGATTGTTGTTTCGTACAATATGAGCGAATGGCGTACCTTCCGGTCGTTGCTCAGGAATTCAAAATCGGATGTGTCGGTGTTGTTGGTCACCTTTAGTCTTACGGTCATCTTCGACCTCACTATTGCTATTGTTGTCGGACTGCTACTGGCTATGCTGTTGTTGATTAAACGGTTGACGGAGACTTCGCACATCACTGTTTTTACCGATGATGTTACAGCTTCCGTCTATTCGGAATCGGCAGCCAGCGATGAAAAACTGGAGATACCTGCCGGTGTCGAAGTGTATGAAATTAATGGGCCGTTCTTCTTTGGTATTGCAAACAAATTTGATGAGATTGTCGCTCAGGTGTCAGAGATGCCTACGGCCCGTATTCTCCGAATGCGTAAAGTGCCTTTTATCGATTCAACTGGATTGCACAATCTCGATAGTTTTATCCGTTTATCGCGGCATCATAAAATAAAAATCGTACTTTCGGGTGTGAATGAACAAGTGCATAATTCGCTGCGGAGAGCCGGTATCGCAGACGAGATTGGCGATGAGAACATTTGTTCCAATATTTACGATGCGTTGAAGGTCGCTTCCCAAAAATAAAAGAGAAACAATGACTGTCTCCCTAAGAAAACACCAAAGTAATCCGTTGATGATTTATATCGTTGTCAATGCATTGATTGCTATGGGCGTGTTTTATCTTGTGGTCAGCCTTCTTCCGTTTACGAATCATGATCCGGTAGAAAAATATACACGTCCTTTCTATTTTTACCTGTTTTGGTGGATATTTTTCGGAATCTCTTTTAAGAAATACCTGAATTTCAGGAAACGTACCCTGAAACATGCGGTAAAAGGATGCTTAAAAGCTGATGGTATTCCATTTGTTACAGGACTCATCCTTATCGTGTTTTTATCAAAACAAAATTATTCAGTAACCTTTTATATCTTATATTCGGTTATTCTCGTTGTCATTGAGCTCTTTATTATTTCCATTTATTACGCTTTCCATGAAGCAGAGGTCGCAAATGTTCTCGAAATACAGCCAAATGCCGACCATTTTCATCCTGAAACCAACGAAGATCATTTGGTTAACGATGAGGTTAAAGAGTTTATGTCTTCGTACATTGTTCAGCATCGGGGAAAAGAGTTGCTGGATTTTCTGGAAA
>CAZFTY010000116.1:0-6905 GCA_964521835.1 uncultured Microbacter sp. | reverse complement strand
CAGGCTCAGACAATGAAAGCTATCCGCGAAGCAGAAGCTTATCCCGGACCATCGCTTATCATCGCTTATTCTCCCTGTATCAACCACGGTTTGAAAGCCGGTATGGGTAAGAGTCAGGCCGAAGAAGAGAGAGCTGTAGAGTGCGGTTACTGGCACTTGTGGCGTTACAATCCACAGTTGGAAGACGAAGGTAAGAATCCGTTCATTCTCGACTCGAAAGAGCCGCAATGGGAAAAATTCCAGGAGTTCCTCAAGGGTGAAGTACGTTACACCTCGCTGCTGAAACAGTATCCTACCGAAGCTGCCGAGTTGTTCCAGGCTGCCGAAGATAACGCTAAATGGCGTTACAAAGGCTACAAACGCATGGCTTCTGCTGCTTCTGCCGAATAAGATCGTAATTTCCAATAAGGAATAATAAAAAACGAGGGTGTCTCAATTTTGAGACACCCTCGTCTGTTTTATTTTTATCCCGACCAAATGGCATCGGGATAATCTTGTGTTCGGAAGAGCTATTCAATAACGGTGTTTATGCGCTCTGCCAGGCGGGCAAACGCTGCATACAAGGGAGACTCTTCATTTAGTGCGATGGGAGATCCCGAATCGCCGCTTTCGCAAATGCTCTGTACCAACGGAATCTGACCCAGTAACGGCACATTCATCTCTTCCGCCAAACGTTTGCATCCCTCTTTGCCAAAGATATAATATTTGTTTTGAGGCAATTCGGCCGGCGTAAACCAGGCCATGTTCTCAACCAGCCCCAAAACACGCACGTTGATCTTATCGTTGGTGAACATGTTGATGCCTTTACGTACATCGGCTAAGGCAACCTCCTGGGGAGTACCTACGATAATTACTCCCGACAAATCTACCGTTTGTACTAATGTCAGGTGAATATCGCCTGTTCCAGGGGGCATGTCGATGAAGAGATAATCGAGTTCGCCCCACGCGGTATCGTTAATCAATTGCTTTAGGGCATTTCCCGCCATCGGACCCCGCCAAACCAACGCATTTGACTGATCGACGAAAAAGCCGATAGAGAGCACTTTGATGCCATACTGAACCACCGGTTGAATCATCTCCTTGCCATCAACCGTTTCTGCTGTCGGACGATCCTCTTCCACACCAAACATTTTGGGAATAGAGGGACCGTAAATATCGGCATCGAGTAGCCCTACGCTAAAACCAAGGTTCGACATAGCCACGGCAAGATTGGCCGCGATAGTCGATTTGCCTACCCCTCCTTTGCCGGAATATACCGCCACAACATGTTTGACACCTTTCAACGGCTTCTCGTCGACGGGTTTCGGTGCCTCCTTAAATTTCACAGATATGTTACCCGCGATATCCACATTTTCTCCGATGTAGGTGTGAATTGCCTGTTCGCAGGCCTTGACCAATGATTTGGCAAACGGGTCATTTTGTTTGTCGAAAACAAGCGAAAAGGAGACTTTATCTCCCTCTATCCGGATGTTATCTTCGACCATATTACTGCTCACCACGTCGACTCCGGTTCCCGGATAACGCACGTGAGCGAGCGCTTCAAGAATTAATTTAGGATATAATGTCATGATTATTTACTATTTATTCATTTACTATTTATAATTTCAAGTCTGTCCATGCAGACTGAATTTCAGGTTTATATTAATCGGTAAGGTTCAATTCGCTGCGTTTGTTTCTTCCATAGCTGCGATACGGATCGAGTTCGATCTCGATGTCGGGCTCTTTCCATTCGCTTTTAGGCTCCAATCTGAACTGAATATATTTTATGGTAATACCACGCGCCAGCCATTGTTGTTCGTAATAGGTTTTGATAGACAGCACATCGTCATCGGGGCGCTGCGCGTAAATATCATCGCACGAGTCGACCACCGGCAGGTTATTTTCAGAAACTACAGCACTGGTGTAGGTAAACATAAAGTTACTGTCCGATTTAAGATGAATCAATCCGCCGGGCGCTACAATTTGCGCATAGCGAGCCAGGAACCCGGTAGAAGTAAGACGTTTGTTCTTCTTCTTCATTTGAGGATCGGGAAAAGTGAGCCAAATTTCACTCACTTCATGTTCGGCAAAAAAGCAGGACAATAGTTCTATGTTGGTGCGGACAAATGCCACATTCTTCATTCCGTTGTTGAGCGACTCCTTGGCTCCCGCCCATAAACGGGCACCTTTGATGTCGATGCCGATGTAATTTTTCTCGGGGAAACGTTGACCCAGAGCTACGGTATATTCGCCCCGTCCACACCCCAACTCAAGCACAATCGGATTGTCGTTACCGAAGAATTCATGCCAGCGACCTTTCATTTCGCATTGAACTCCGTCCCGAAGCTGTGCGCCGGGCATTTGAAATACATGAGCGAATTGCTCTAACTCGCTAAATTTCTGCAATTTGTTTTTCCCCATATAGAATAATTACCTAAAGACACAAAGATACTCAATTTTCGAGCCAAATAAAATGCAAAGAAGATGCCGCCAATCGCGAATAGCAACATTACCCGGGATTTGTGCCCGGAGGCACTACCTCAATCGACAAACCATCCTGACTGCCAAAAAGCCAATTATGAGCCCACTGCAAGTGTGATATACGTACTGAATTTGCACAAAAAAATGCTTACCTTTGCCGTCTGAATTTTTAGAAATTGAAATATGCAACATCCTAATAGCAAGGATAACTCTACTCATATCGACCCGGTTACGCACGATAAAAAGCTTTTTATAGAAACCTACGGCTGCCAGATGAACGTCGCTGACAGTGAAGTGGTTGTGTCTATTCTGGAAATGGATGGCTACGCGCTTACTGACAACATCACGGAGGCTGACGCTATCATGGTGAATACCTGCTCCGTACGCGACAATGCCGAACAAAAGATTTTTTCGCGCCTCGACTATTTTAAATCGTTGCGAAAGAAGAAGCCCAACCTCATTGTGGGTATTATCGGATGCATGGCCGAACGCGTCAAAGAGGATCTGATTAACTCGTACAACGTCGATATCGTGGTGGGGCCCGACGCCTACCTCGACATCCCGAATTTGATGGGGGCGGTGGAGAAGGGTGAAAAAGCGATCAACGTCGAGTTGTCGACGACAGAAACTTACAAAGATGTATTGCCGGCCCGTATCGGTAACCCGATATCCGGCTTCATCTCTATCATGCGGGGCTGCAATAATTTCTGCTCGTACTGTATTGTTCCTTACACACGGGGACGTGAGCGCAGCCGCGATCCGGAAAGCATCCTGAATGAACTGAATGATCTTCAAAAGAAAGGATACAAGGAGGTTACGCTACTCGGACAAAACGTAAACTCGTTTCGTTTCGAGAAAGAGGGAGCGGTAATCGATTTCCCGGCGCTACTCGAACTGGTTGCCAAAGAGGCTCCCCGGATGCGAATCCGTTTTACGACTTCGCACCCGAAAGACATGAGCGACAAAACGCTGGAAGTGATTGCTTCCCATGCGAATATTTGTAAATACATTCACCTGCCGGTACAATCGGGAAGCAACAACGTTTTGGGTCGTATGAACCGCAAATATACCCGCGAATGGTATCTCGACCGGATTGCGGCTATCAAACGAATACTACCGGATGCGAGTATTACTACCGATGTTTTCTGCGGCTTCCCGTCGGAGACGGAAGAGGATCACGCGCAAACACTTTCGTTGATGAAAGAGGTAGGCTTTGACGCGGCGTTTATGTTCAAATATTCGGAACGACCGGGTACCTACGCCGCCAAACATCTCCCCGACGACATCGCGGAGGAGACAAAAATAAAACGGTTGCAACAGATTATCGATTTACAAAATAGGCTCTCTGCCGAAGCAAACAAAAAAAGCATTGGCAAAACCTTTGACGTATTGATTGAAGGTTACTCCAAACGATCGAAAGAGCACTTTTTCGGACGTACCTCGCAAAACAAAGTGGTGGTATTCCCCAAAGGAGGACATAAAATCGGTGAATTCGTCAACGTAAAAATAACCGATGCTTCATCGGCAACATTGCAGGGTGAGCTCATTTAGCAGAACGACAAAACACATTAGTTTCAAAATATAACTTTAAGACGTTATGAACAAACAACTTTGGTCTAAAATTTGGCCACATGCAACTGCTATCTTGTTTTTTATTGTAATCTCTTATGTCTATTTCAGTCCGGTTCTCGACGACAAAGTAGTGGTCGGGCACGACAATCAAACGTGGGCCGGCATGTCGAAAGAGACGAATGATTTCAATAGTTCGCACGACTCTCCCACCTTATGGACCAACAGTATGTTTGGCGGAATGCCGACATATCAAATTGCGATGTCACAGCCTGCTACGGCCGTCAGTTTTATCTATTCGTTTTTCACGAATTTTCCCCGGCCGGTATTCTATCTGATTCTTTATCTGATAGGATTTTATATCCTGCTGCTATCGTTGCGGGTAAATCCATGGCTGAGCGCGGTGGGTGCCATAGGGTTTGCCTTTGCCTCCTACAATTTTATTATTATTGTTGCAGGGCACAGTAGCAAGGCGATCACACTGGCCTACATGGCGCCCGTTATCGGGAGCGTTGTGATGGCGTACCGGAGTAATCGATGGCTGGGTGTGATCCTGACAGCTATCTTTCTGGCGCTTGGCATTCAATCTGGGCATATCCAGATCGTCTATTACGTCATGATGTTGCTCGGCATATTTATCGTTTCTGAGTTAATTTATGCCATTCTTGAAAAGCAGATCAAATCTTTTCTGATAACCTCGGCAGGCCTGCTCGGTGCCACTATTATTGCCATGGGAATAAATGCTACTACGCTCATAACGACTTATGAATACGGCAAATACTCCATGCGCGGACAAAGTTCAAGCACAGCCAGCAGCGATCAGAAATCGAAAGGCGGGCTCGAAAAAGATTATATTACCCAATGGAGTTACGGGGTAGGAGAGAGCCTTACGTTGTTAATTCCAGACCTTTACGGCGGGTCGAGCATGGAGTCGCTGGATGAAAATTCCGCTACCGGACAACGGTTGTCCTCTCTGGGAGCCAATGCGTCGCAAATAATGAGTACCCAAAAATGGCCGCTTTACTGGGGTAGCCAGCCCAGTACGTCGGGCCCGGTTTATGTCGGAGCCATTATCTGCTTCCTCTTTATATTGGGACTATTTTTGGTGGATGGCAAATACAAATGGTGGTTACTGGCAGCAACCCTGCTCTCTATCATGCTTGCCTGGGGTAAAAATTTCGGACTGCTTACAAACAGTTTTATCGATTATTTTCCGTACTACAACAAGTTCCGAACGGTATCCATGATACTGATTGTTGCAGGATATACCATGCCGATTATGGCAGTACTCGCATTGCAGGCATTGGTCAGGAATAACATTGATAAGAAAAAACTGACTAAAGGTTTATATTGGTCGGCCGGTGTCACCGGAGGTCTTTGTCTGTTGTTGTGGTTAATTCCTTCGCTGGCTGGTAATTTCGTGTCACCTGAAGATGCTCAGTTTGCGGGCGATTATGCGTTTTTGAAAACGACATTGCCTCTTGATCGCCAGTCGATATTAAAAGCCGATGCACTCCGTTCGTTGATTTTTATACTGTTATCGGCAGGAGTGATCTGGATTTATACGAAGAACAAACTCAAAGCGGCACATCTGTACCTGATTTTTGCCGTTCTTTTTATTGCCGACATGTATCCGGTGGCCAAACGTTATCTGAACGACGATAATTTCGTGTCGAAACAAACTACGGCTGCTACAAAACCGACACAGGCCGATAAGTTTATCCTTCAGGACAAATCGGATTATCGTGTGCTTAATTTGGCAGTCAGCCCGTTCAATGATGCTTCCACCTCCTATTTCCACAAAAGTATCGGCGGATATCATGGCGCCAAATTGCGCGCTTATCAGGATCTGATCGATATTCAGCTCATGCCGGAAATACAAACTATCGGCGCTGTTTTTCAACATGCCAAAACGCTGACCGACGTGCAGGCTCCGCTTGCCAAACTGGGAGTATTAAACATGCTGAATATGAAATACCTGATCTACAATCCGGAGGCCATGCCGATTACCAATCCGTATGCAAACGGAACTCAGTGGTTTGTACGCAAGGTCGTTCCGGTAGCCAATAGCAGTGAGGCATTGCACAAAGTCGGTCAGATTGATACCAAACACGAATTTATTGTGGAAAATTCAGCAGTGGCATCGCTTCCGGCATCTTTCGGGAAAGATACGACAGCAACCATTTCGCTGAAGAAATACGAGCCGAACCACTTGGTTTATACCTACAAATCGGCCAGCGATCAGGTTGCCGTTTTCTCGGAAATCTATTACGACAAGGGCTGGAATGCCTATGTGAATGGCGCCAAAGTGCCTTATTTCAAGGCCGATTATCTGCTAAGGGGTATCGCTTTGAAGCCCGGGCAATACGATATTGAGTTCAAATTTGAACCGACTTCTTACTCGACAGGGAACACTATTTCGTATGGTTCGTCCATTCTCCTGATCCTGATTATTCTTGGAGGAGGATTTGTTGCCTGGAAAAAGAGATCGAAAACAGAGGCGTAAACAAAAGCAAAAAACAGCTTGCCTGCCGGATTCATGCCGTGCCGGTAGCAATTGTTTGTTTTTTGTTCGCCTGTAAGCAGAGAAAGAGTTATCTTTGCATCCAGTTCCGTTTAATGGAATCGATCGTGAAGTTAAAAATATAGAGATCAGATGTCGCATACAGTAAAAACAGGGAAGAAGAAATTTTTCAATCTTCACTTCACCGTCACCGTCAGCATTGCCCTTGTGTTGTTCCTTATCGGGTTTATCACACTTTTGCTGATGGTAGGAAGGGATGTATCGAATTATGTGAAAGAGAACGTCAACATGTCGGTTGTGCTGGAAGATACCATTTCGCCGGTCGACCATTTTGCGTTGGAAAAGGTGGTGA
>CAZFTY010000115.1:0-6918 GCA_964521835.1 uncultured Microbacter sp. | reverse complement strand
CGTATCGACAGACAACGCGGTGCACAAACGAAAATGCAAATCTTTCTTTTTTTGCAATATTTTCCGAAAAGGGAACGATATGGTACTCGGTTCCAATCCGGAAGTAGCCACCTGATAAAACAGAGGCTGAAACTGGTGATAATTGCGCCGGTCGAGCAAAACAATTTGAAAATAGCGCGAATCGAGCGATGTAGCTACTTTCAAACCGCCAAAACCACCGCCGATAATTACAACGCGTTTCTTGTCTTTTGCCGGGGGAATGTTACAAATGGTAGTCATAATACAGGAATAAATTAATTGTTAAAACAGACACACAATCTACATGTGATTTTCACGTACCAGAAAAGAGAAAGAGATGCGGTTAACAAAAAAGCAGAAAGGCGCTCGTTGAGGGGATTCAACAAGCGCCTTTAGTAGCGACTCGGGGACTTGAACCCCGGACCTCATGATTATGAATCATGCGCTCTAACCGGCTGAGCTAAATCGCCGTTTCGCAGTGCAAAAGTACAACAATTTTGTTAATTTCAAAATAGCAGACACACTTTTTTTCGCACAATTTCGCAATATCTTATAACTACAAGATAATCAACAGACCTTTTATTTCGGCCATCATCGATTTGCTATTTGGAGATTGCAAAAACGAAGTTATTCTACAAAACCACATTTGGAAAGAAAGTCTTTTCATCCTGAAAATTCCGGTTTTTCAGTCGAAATTTATCCAAAATAAGTGTTGAAGGGAGAAAATCCTGACAATATTCCGGGAACAGACGTATGGTTTGCCGAAAAGATCAATGATTTGAAAGAGGAGCAACCTGAATAATGGCCAGCCGGGAAGATCGGGTCAATAAGCCCGGATTGATACCCGGCTTATGCTGAGGAACCGGATAGCGAAGCCTGTCGTAATACGCAGCCCAGGAGGGAAACAACCGGTTGGTGTCTGGATCTTTGAAGGTCATCGGTCTAAGCTTAAAAAAAGGCTTTCCCCGGTTAGCCTGCCGAAAGGCCTCATAAACCAACTCACTGCAATACAGCCGCCCGTTATCCATCTCAAAATAATCATCATACGGAACACCTTGAAGAGAAAGAGCCGCCCTTTCGGCACCCGCAATCAGCTGGCGATAACCGGGATACAAGCGTCCTATCAGCAAGTTTGCTGGCGCGCAACGCTTTTCAAAATCGGCAAGAGAGGATAGATGTACATCACGCCCGATAGCCTCGACCACCTTCAACGAATCCCCTACCCGAACCACCATGCCACAGTGGTTATAATCGCGCCCCCGAAAACCCTTCGTCACTTTATCGATGGCGCGTCCTAATTCACCACCATCGAGATGTTGAAAAACGATATCGCCCTCCCGCACCAAAGCAGAAAAGTTCGATTGTTGTGCAAAACTGCCGCCATTCAGAGCAGACAGGAGCAATAACACGAGAAAAAAACGGAACATCTTTTTATCGTACCATTGCCAAAACACAACCCGACACAAAAGCTACGACCCACCACAAATAGGCAATACGCGTATAAAGATGCAACGCGTGGGGTGGCGTCTGCACCCGGCCACGTTTGAAGCGATAAAGTAACACAATATCGACCAACATTCCGATTAATGCAGAATAGCCGATGAGACCATGAACCGTAATAATCTTGTGAGCTCCAACAATCATGCAAATAGTGCCCGTCAGATCGCAAAACAATCCGAGAGAGATAAAGGTCAGGACAAAATTGGTCACTAAGCGTTTTCGTTGTTCGGCAATCACGCCGATAGAATAAAAAATCAGCGCAACGACCACAATCATAGAGCCGATCATCAACAAAAGATTCATATCAAAATCACTTTTTATTTCAATTTTATAGTTTTCGGACGCACCTCATCGGGGCACATCCGGCAATATTATGCAAAAAAGAAGAGACCAGGCACACTGTAATTCATTAATAAACAAACAAATGATGTTATAAATCCTCGTCACTTTTGCAAATGCAATGGTACTCATTTTCACCGACAATAACAAAAATCCCGTAGAGCGACCAGCCCTACGGGAATGAGAAAATTTCAGGATATTAGATAATTATAAATTTCAATCCGTTAATTATCAAAGGCTATCGCCAAAGTCGGCACGGAATTTTGCCACCAGTTTCTGCGGCCAATCGGAAGTCGGCTCCAGTTTTCCCATAAAGAAACGCAATACCGGAGGTTCGTAATAAAATTTCAAGCCACCGATCAGTTCACGGTTATCATACAACCACTTCAAACGATCGATCACATACTTAATCTGAGAGAGCGTAAACACACGACGGGGAACAGCCAACCGGAGCAACTCCATATCGGCATAGGTCTCGTTTCCGTTTTCATCGCGTTGATTCGATACCGAACCCCGCTCCATACCACGAACACCCGAGATAAGGAAGAACGCAGCTGCCAGCGCGCCAGCCGGGTATTGCGTCTGCGGAATATGGCTACAAAACGACATCGCGTCCACATGGGCGCCCAGTACACCCGGAGGAGTAATCATAGGAATACCCTGTTTTTTAGCCTCTTCCACCAAATATTTAATAAACGACGGACTTTGCGAAATCATCGTTTCATCCAGAGTCTCGTACAAGCCAACCGCCATGGCTTCCACTTCGCGAATGGAGATACCTCCGTAAGTAAGGAAACCCTCAAAAAGCGGAACCAACGCCTCCATCTCTTTGTATATCGAAAGATCGTTCGTACAGATACCGCCACCGCGAGAAGAGCTTAATTTACGAGCTGAGAAATAGATAATATCGGCCATCCCGGTAAAGGTCAACAGAATTTCGGCCATCGATTTCTCCTTAAATTCCGGTTCACGTTGTTTTACGAGGTAGGCATTTTCTCCCAGCAAACTGGCATCCAACACCAAACGAATACCATATTTATCGGCAATGGCACGCACATCGCGCATATTTTGCACCGAGAATGGTTGTCCCCCGATCAGGTTGGTCGAAGCCTCCATCCGGATGTACGGTATATTCTCTTTGCCATGTTTTTGAATACACTCTTCGAGCGCTTCAATATTCATGTTGCCCTTGAATGGATGATCCGAATCAATTTTGTAGGCTTCCGGATAAAGTAGTTCCGCGATTTGACCGCCACACTCGGTGATATGAGCCAACGCGGTGGTAAAGTGATAGTTCATCGGAACCATGCTTCCCTTTTTCACATAAGCCACACTCAGAATATGTTCGGCCGCGCGCCCCTGATGCGCCGGGAGGAGGTATTTTTTTCCAAGAACATCTTCAATTGCTTTTTGCAAACGGATAAAGCTCTGCGAACCGGCATACGCATCGTCGGCAATCATCATGGCCGACAACTGATTGTCGCTCATCGCATTTGTACCGCTATCGGTCAACATATCGAGAAACACATCGGTCGTGTTCAACTGAAATGTATTGAACCCGCCCTCGCGCAGCGCTTCCAAACGTCGTTCGATGGGAACTAAATAAAGTTTTTGTACGATACGTACTTTGTGTAGTTCAAGAGGAATATTTTCTCCGCTATAAAATTTCACGGTACCCGACTTTTCTGATAATGAGTTCATTGGAGTAAAAAGTATTAGATTTTTTTTGTTAATTAATAGATCGTGCAAGATAAAGAAAATATCTTGAAAATTTCAATCAAAATGCCATTAAAAGTTACGATCATCAATAAATTTATCTTAAAACGATACTTTTTGCAACACAACAATCCGACGAACAAACTCCCGCCGTTCATTGCACATTGGTAACGCGACTATACGCCGCACGACCGACCCATCCCCGATTCACAACTTTAGTTCTCACTTTCTAAAAAAACCTGTTACACATTGATTTTCCCCTTTTATGCGCTATCTTTGCATCGTTTTTAGTAGAATTAGCAAAACAACCAAATTACTGATTGATATGAGTATTCAAAACAACAAAATGGTTTCTGTTACCTACGATTTATATGTCGGTGGCGAAAACGAAGAACCCGAATTAATGGAGCAAGCAACAGCACAAAACCCGCTTACCTTTTGCTTCGGTATCGGTATGATGCTTGCTGAATTTGAAAAGAATTTACACGGACTTAAAGTTTCAGATACTTTCGATTTCAAAATTGACAGCAAAGATGCCTATGGCGAATATGACGACGAAAATGTAGTCGATCTTCCCCGTAACATTTTTGAAGTAGACGGCAAACTGGACGAAAACATGGTTTTCGTAGGCAACGTAGTTCCTTTGATGGATTCTGACGGCACACGCATCAACGCGCAAGTTGTTGAAATCGGCGACGAAACCATCAAAGTAGACTTCAACCACCCACTTGCAGGTGAAACACTGCATTTCAAAGGATCGGTTCTCGAAGTACGTGATGCAACAGAACAAGAACTGGCATCCTTCACCGGCGGCGGTTGCAGCGGTGGATGTTCCGGTTGCGGTGGCGGTTGCGGCAGCGAAGACCCTGAATCGGAAGGCGCAAATTGTGGCTGTGGTGGCGATTGCGACTGCAAATAAGCCATTACAAATTAAGATCTTACACAAGGTGAGAGGTGAAAAATCCGATAAAGGAACCGTTTCACTTCTCACTTTTCTTTTTTACTGCATTCTACTGACGATTTAACAACAGATTTACCAATTATGTCCAATACTTTCGGAAATATATACACGCTGACCTCTTTCGGAGAATCGCACGGCCCTGCCGTTGGCGGAGTCATTGACGGATGCCCTGCCGGTGTGGAAATTGATATGGAATTTATTCAACAAGAGTTGAACCGTCGCCGTCCGGGCCAGTCGAATATTGTTACTCCCCGCAAGGAGCCCGACGAAGTGGAGTTTCTATCCGGTATTTTTGAAGGTAAAACGACTGGTGTTCCCATCGGCTTCATCATTCGCAATACCAACCAACATTCATCCGATTACGACAACCTGCGCGAGACTTTCCGTCCGTCGCACGCCGACTTCACCTACCAGACCAAGTACGGCATTCGCGATCACCGGGGAGGTGGTCGTAGCTCGGCACGCGAAACGATTGCCCGGGTAGTTGCCGGAGCGGTGGCCAAACTGGCTTTACGTTCCAGCGGTATTCAAATCAATGCTTTCACCTCGCAAGTCGGAACTATTGCCCTGCCCGGCCGCTATACCGACTACGATTTAAACCTTACCGAAGAGAGCATCGTACGGTGTCCCGATCCTGCCACCTCGGATAAAATGGAGGAGCTGATTCGCGAAGTCCGCAAAAACGGCGATACGATTGGAGGCATCATTACCTGTGTGGCAAAAAATGTCCCTGTCGGGCTGGGCGAACCGGTATTCGGCAAACTGCATGCAGCTCTTGGTAGCGCCATGCTTTCGATTAATGCGGTAAAAGGATTCGACTACGGTAGCGGATTCGAAGGAGTTCCATTCAGAGGCTCCGAGTCCAACGATGTATTTATCAACGAAAAGGATAAAATTACCACAACTACTAACCGTTCGGGAGGAATTCAGGGAGGCATCTCCAACGGTCAGGATATCTATTTCCGGGTTGTATTCAAACCGGTAGCTACCATCTTGATGGAGCAAAACACGGTTGACGTGCAAGGAAACGAAACCACACTGAAAGCCCGCGGTCGCCACGATGCCTGCGTGTTGCCCCGTGCAGTACCCATTGTGGAAGCAATGACGGCAATAACCTTACTGGATTATTCATTACTGGCAAAAACCGGTCATAGTTCTCTTTAAGATTACAAACCATGAAGTATCTCTTTTTACTTCTATCTGTACTTTTTAATACCGGTGCTTATATTCTGTTCAAATCTATCGCCAACAAAACGCATGATTTTAAATGGCTGTTATTCTTTACATCCGGATTATTATTGGGAGCTATTAATACACTCTTCTTTACCAAAGCGTTGAAGAGTATTAACCTTAGCATAGCTTACCCTGCATTTTCGGCCATGAGTATCAGTTTGATTATACTTGTTTCGGTACTGATGTTTAACGAACGATTAAGCGTGATCAATATGGTTGGGATGGTAACGGTTATTATCGGAATAATTTTAGCTACTCAATAAATATTAATCATGAAGAAGTATCTTTTGAAATCGGGTATTATTCTGTTTCTTGTATCGCTATACTATGGCGTTCAAGCACAGGATTGGGCCGGCTTATCGCGCTATGACAAAGAAAATGGCGCATTGCCCGCTCCATCTGCCAAAGAGAATCGGGTTGTATTTCTCGGGAACTCTATCACTGAAGGTTGGATAAAGAAACATCCCGAATTTTTCACCAGCAATTCTTACATCAACAGAGGTATCAGCGGACAGACCACTCCTCAAATGCTGGTTCGCTTTCGTGCCGATGTGGTTAAGCTGCATCCTAAGGCGGTGGTCATTCTGGGAGGAACCAACGATATTGCAGGGAATACCGGTCCGTCTACCATCAAAATGATAGAGGATAATCTTGCGTCCATGACCGAAATTGCGCTGGCCAACAACATTAAAGTTGTTCTATGTTCGGTATTACCGGTATACGACTATCCCTGGAGAAAAGGGTTACAACCGGCTGAAAAAATTGTAGCGTTAAATGCATGGATCAAAGATTATTGCGCAAAAAAGAGAATCATCTACGTCGATTATTTCAGTGCAATGGTCGATGAACGCCATGGTTTGAAAGCAGAATTGTCCCCCGATGGTGTTCATCCGAATCCCGAAGGGTATCAGATAATGGAACCATTGGTACAAAAAGCGATTCAAAAAGCATTATCAAAATAACCATCGCGATTGGATATGTACGACGTTTCCTCTGGCCGGATAGAAATAATGCAAGGCGACATTACCCGCGTACAAACGGATGCGATTGTCAACGCGGCCAACTCTTCGCTGATGGGTAGAGGCGGAGTCGACGGAGCGATCCATCGTGCCGGAGGACCGGCCATTCTCGAAGCGTGTAGAGCCATTGTT
>CAZFTY010000114.1:0-6930 GCA_964521835.1 uncultured Microbacter sp. | reverse complement strand
GTAGCCGATTATCTCGAACGTTGGATCGAAAGTTGCGGATATGCCGTGAACCGAACCGGGAACAACGTGTGGATGCTTTCGCCGGGATATACTCCCGACAAACCCACCATTCTGCTCAACTCCCACATCGACACTGTGAAGCCCAACGCCGGATGGCAACGTGACCCGTTCAAAGCTACACTTGAAGAAGATCGACTTTACGGATTGGGAAGCAACGACGCGGGAGCCAGTGTGGTGAGCCTGCTGCACGCCTATTTTACCCTCACAAGCAAAGAACAACCCTACAATTTGATCTTTGCTGCGACTGCCGAAGAGGAGGTCTCCGGTATGAATGGCATTGCCTCCCTGCTGCCATTGTTGCCTCCGGTCGATTTTGCCGTAGTGGGAGAGCCTACCGGTATGGATGTTGCCGTGGCCGAAAAGGGGTTGATGGTGCTCGACTGTGTAGCTTACGGACAATCCGGACACGCCGCGCACGACACCGGCATCAATGCCATCTATCAGGCCCTGCGCGACATCGAATGGTTTCGTACCCATCAATTTGAAAAGATATCGGAATGGCTTGGCGGCGTAAAAATGTCGGTTACGATGATTAATGCAGGTACGCAGCACAATGTTATTCCCGACCGCTGCTCTTTTGTGGTAGACATTCGCAGCAACGATTGCTATTCAAATCCCGAACTGCTTGATGAAATTAAGGCTTCGGTTGCATGCGAAGTCACTCCACGCTCCACGCGACTGAGTTCGTCACATATTCCGTTGACCCATCCGGCTGTTGAAAAGTCCATTCAAATGGGACGCAAAAGTTTCGGGTCACCCACTTTGTCGGATATGGCGGTAATCCCCTTTCCGGCCATCAAAATGGGTCCGGGAGACACCACACGCTCACACAAAGCCGACGAATATATTCAAAAACAGGAAATCGTCGAAGCCATCTCTCTCTATATCGAGCTGCTTTCAGGGCTACAACTCTGATTGTGACAGTAATTTTGTTAAGCTAAATTAGGGAAGCCATCTGTCCGAAATAACAGATATTTAGAAAATATGGGCAAGTAGATGTCATATATTTGTGGAATATAAATTAACACGTACAAAATATATCGGTATGAAAAAAATTGCAAGTATTATGATGGCTATGGCCTTCCTGTTTTCTGTATCGGCAATGGCCGCAACTTCTGCTCCGGCTAAAAAAGAGGTAAAGAAAGAGTGTTCCAAAACATGCAAAAAGGGAGATAAATCCTGTTGCAAAAAGGAGGATAAAGCTCCTGCAAAAAAATAATGATGTAGTGAAGAGTTGAGGTTGTTGAATCTCAACTCTTTTTTTTATCCGGTTAAGCCATCTCCAGATTGAAGTAGGGGATCACCCCTTCGGGTAGCTGATACGGATCGATGGACTTCACCATGGCAAATAGATCGCCTTCCGTTGCAGGTAAAAAATAGGTTATCGAAGTAACGTTGAAGTGCCGGCATAAAAATGGTGAGAGCCACGGTAACATCTTCTCCTCTACGCTGGTCTCCTGAACGATCAGTTCCCCTTTTTTCTTTTCATAGAGCAGGTAATCCTTGCGGCCGTTGTTCCATTGCAGGCCAAAACAACCACCCTTCTGTTGCTGCAACAGGGCAATCGTGAAGGCGATGTGCTTCTGGCTCCAACGCACCTGATACTCTCCCTTAAACTGCCTGTTACGAATGTATACGATCTGCTTCAACGAAAGTTCACAGGGGTTCAATGCCACTATCTCTTCGTCGTAAGCAAGCGGGGTCATTTTCTCTTTTACAAAGCAGGAAAAATGGCGGAACCCAAGACTACTGTAGTATGTTGCCAGGTGTTCGCTTGCCGGAACCAACAACAGGCCCCAGGCATCCTGCTGCCTGGCAAACGCATGGCTTACCTGCAGTAATTGATCCATAATGCCAAGCCGGCGGTATTCGGGTAGTGTGCCGCAAGCATAAACGTAGTAAATCAGTCTGAGAGATTCTTCGGCCTTTATCTTTGCAGGGCACAAAAAAAGCATGGAGACAATCCGCTTGTCGCGGAGTGCCACCATGCAGGTAGTAGTTTGAAAATATTCGGAAAAGAAAAGATTCAGAAAAGCATTCGTGTCACCGAAACATACCCTGAAAAGTTGCTTCAATTGCGGAATATCCTCTTCTGTGGCTTCTCTGATCATTTTTAGTGTGTAGCTAACTTAAAGAATCGGTTCCAACGGATTTTTCCCAGGAAGGTTTTATCCTTGTCGAGCGAGAGCCATACAAACAACGGCTGGCCTACGACATGGTCTTCGGGAACAAAACCCCAGTAACGGGAGTCTTCGGAGTTGTGACGGTTATCGCCCATCATCCAGTAGTAATCCATCTTAAAGGTATAGGTCTTAGCTGCCTTCCCGTTGATATAGGCCACTCCGTTAATCACCTGTAGCTTGTTGTGTTCGTAGGCTTCGATAATACGGCTGTAAGTCAGTAGATTGTCCGCTGTCAACTGGATAGTTGCCCCCTTCTTCGGTATCCAGAGCGGACCGTAGTTGTCGCGTGTCCAGCCCCACGTGTTGCCGAGAGGGAAAACGTCGCCACCCACAATCGAAGGCTCGGTTAAAATTGACAAAACGTTGCGGTATTTCTTCAGCAGCAGATATTTTTCGTGTGTCAGCGGCAGGCGGTAAACCGGATTTACTTTACCCACCGTGTTATACTTGTATCCTAACTGATGCAACACGTCGTCTCCGTAAGCCTGATTCAGAAGCATACGGTCGTCTTTGCTAATGCCCAACTCTTCAAACTGGTCGTCTGAGAGGGAACTTCCATCGGTCTGTATCCAGTAGTTGTACTGTACTCCCGGATGGTCGTATACGATTTTACCATCGATATAGACCTGATTGTTGACAATTTTCAGTGTTTCGCCGGGAAGGCCGACACAGCGTTTTACATAGTTCTCGCGTTTATCGACAGGGCGATACATCATTTTGCCGTAAAACGATTCCTTGGCTTTCACAATATCGCGACCGAAACGATAACACCTGTCGGGTGCCGGTTTCGTGCCGGGTGCCTGTTGTTTCAGAAATGCAAGCCCTTCCTGATAGCAATTGGTATAATAATCAGGATTTTGCTGTAAAATGGTAATGGTATCACCGGCCGGGAAGTTGAAAACAACGATGTCGCCCCGTTTTACATGCCCCGTACCGAGCAATCGTTTGTAATCCAGTTGCGGATGTTCCAGATACGATTTGCAGTTTAAGATCGGTAAGGTGTTTTGTACCAACGGAAACGAAAATGGCGTGTTTGGTACACGTGGGCCGTAAGCTACTTTCGATACAAACAGAAAATCGCCCACCATCAACGATTTTTCGAGCGAAGAACTTGGAATCTGGTAGTTCTGAAAAAAGAAGAGGTTGATGATATAAACGGCCACCAGAGCAAAAACGATGGCATCTACCCAGCTCATCACGGCTCTGACCGTCGGGTTCTTACTTTCGCGCCACCAGGTCCAGGGAATTTTCTTGGTAATGTAAACGTCGAAAATGAACGGAAGCAGTAGTAATATCGGCCACCAACCGATCCAGATAGTGAACAAAATGCAGATAAGAGCTGCAACACCGAATTTAATCCATTGTTTAAGTGGTTGTTCCATGCCAAAGGTATTATTTTTGTTTTTGATTGTTCGACGACTGTAAATCGGAACAAGTTGCAAAAGTACAAAAGAAAGAGGATGTTACAAGCAATTTTTACCAAACGCTCTCTTAACATTTCTCAAAAAGAACGGATTCCGTTCTACTCCCGCAAATGAGAATCGATGAAAATGGTTACCGGCCCGTTGTTGAGCAGTTCTACCTGCATGTCGGCACCAAAGATGCCGGTTTGTACCGCTTTGCCCAAAAGCGAACTTACATGTCCGCAAAATTGCTCGTACATCGGAATGGCAAAATCGTGTTTGGAGGCCCGGATATAGGAGGGGCGATTGCCTTTTTTGGTAGAGGCCATCAAAGTGAACTGACTTACAATCAGAATGTTTCCATTTGTGTCGGCCACCGAGCGGTTCATCACACCGTTTTCGTCGTCGAAAATACGCAGGTTGACTAACTTTCCGGCCAGCCACAGACTGTCGTCTTCCGTGTCGCTATCTTCGATGCCTACCAAAACCAATAATCCTTCTTCAATCTCTCCTGTAATTTTGCCTTCAACGGCAACCGATGCGCGTTTCACTCTCTGAATAACAAGTCTCATTTTTTTATTGTGATGATTTATTTTCGGGTTAACTCTCCTGCGCTGCCATGTGTTTGAGCGCAACGGCATTGAGAACCGTAATTTTTTTCTTTTCGACATGAATAATGCCATCGTTCACCATCTCGCCGATTGCACGGGCCAGAGCCGGGCGCGTCACGCCGAAACGATCGGCAAGCGCTTGCTGGCTCTCCTCCATCGTAAATTCGATGCCGGGAACGGAGACCAGCTTCTGAACAAAATAAGAGGCCAGTTTCTTTTTCATCGTCCCGAATTGCAGAAAGCGTATCTTTTGGGTGAGAAATTGGGTTTGGTCGGAGATCATCCGCAAGAAGTTGTTTAGCACCACAATGTGCTGTTGCAACAATTTACTGAAACTCTCCCTCCCGATCACCAGTAGCGTCAGATCGGTCGTGGCCGTAATGTCGACCGGAAATTCGTTGCGTGCGGCATAGATAAAGGCCGGAGCCAGAATATCGGGCGCTGTGAGGGTGGCAATCGTTACCAACTTACCGGCCGGATCGGTCATGTCGCTGCGGACAGTTCCCTCCAGAATCATCATCAGCGAACGGCACGGGTCGCCCTGCAGAGCCACCAAATCGCCTTTGGCATAATGCAGCTCTTTGTAGTGGCCGTCCAGAATCTCTGTCAGATACTCTTTGCTTAAGCCTTTAAACAGTGGACTCTCCTGAACGATTGCAGCTATATCCTTCATTGTTTCTGTGTTGGATGAGGGACAAAAATACGCTTTTTTATGCTCATGTAAACTATTTAGCCGTTTAAAATTCAGAGTTGTAACATAGGTTACAATTTTTGCCTTTCGCCGCACCATACCTTTGTCGTACAAAATGAACAACTGCATTCAATAGTCAATTGTAAATATTCAAATTATAAATCATTCAATTATGTCAATGTTTTGTTATCAATGTCAGGAAGCCGCAGGCGGCAAGGGATGTACGCTGAAAGGTGTCTGTGGAAAAGACGATCAGCTCGCCGGTTTGATGGACGTGCTGATTTACGTCACTAAAGGAATCGCCGTTATCAACAGTGAAATGAAAAACTGTTCGGCCGATACAAGCAAAGCCGATCATTTTATCCTCGACGCGTTGTTCTCGACAATCACCAACGCTAACTTCGACAAAGAGGCGATTAAAGATCGTATCACCAAAGGGCTGCGACTGAGAGACGAACTGTTGAAAGAGACCGAAAGCTGTCCGGTGGATTTCGACGAATATCCGCAGGTAAGTGTGCAGCTTACTCCCGATCAATACGAATTGTTTGCTCCTTCGGTGGGAGTCCTCAAAGAGGAGAACGAAGATATCCGTTCACTGAAAGAGCTGGTGATGTACGGGCTGAAAGGGCTTGCTGCTTACGCTCATCACGCCCTCAACCTCGGTAGCGAAGACGAATCGATCTATACCTTTATGTCGAACGCGTTGGCTCAGGTTTCACGAGACGACAACAGTGCCGATGCATTGGTTTCGCTTACCCTGCAGACCGGTGAATATGGCGTGAAAGGAATGGCACTGCTCGATGCAGCCAACACCTCGCACTATGGCAACCCCGAAATTACCAAAGTAAACATCGGAGTAGGAACCAATCCGGGAATCCTTATCAGCGGCCATGATCTGAAAGATATCGAAGAGCTGCTGGCTCAGACCGACGGCACCGGTGTGGATGTATACACCCACAGCGAAATGCTTCCGGCTCACTATTACCCTGCTTTCAAGAAATACAAACACTTTGTGGGTAACTACGGCAATGCCTGGTGGAAACAGAAAGACGAATTTGAAACTTTCAACGGTCCGGTGCTCTTTACCACCAACTGTATCGTTCCTCCTTCGTCGAAAGCGACCTACAGCGACCGCATCTACACCACCGGTTCGGCCGGATTACCCGGAGCAACCCATATTGCCGACCGCGAAGAGGGTGGACAAAAAGATTTCTCTGTCATCATCGAACATGCTAAGAAATGCGCTCCTCCTCAGGAAATCGAAAAAGGCGAAATCGTGGGTGGATTTGCACACAATCAGGTGATGGCTCTGGCTGATAAAGTAGTGGATGCCGTAAAGACGGGCGCTATCAAAAAGTTTGTGGTGATGGCCGGTTGCGACGGACGTATGTCGGCGCGCGGATATTACAGCGACTTCGCAAAGGAACTTCCGAACGACACCGTGATTCTGACTGCCGGTTGTGCCAAATACCGCTACAATAAACTTGAACTGGGCGACATCGGCGGCATTCCCCGCGTACTCGATGCTGGGCAGTGTAACGACAGTTACTCGCTGGCTGTTATCGCTCTGAAACTGAAAGAGGTGTTCGGACTGGAAGATATCAACGAATTGCCGATCGTCTACAACATTGCCTGGTACGAACAAAAAGCGGTGATCGTGTTGCTGGCACTCCTTTATCTCGGAGTGAAAAACATCGGTCTCGGCCCCACCTTACCGGCATTCCTCTCGCCAAACGTAGCAAATGTTCTTGTAAATAATTTTGGCATCAGGGGTATCTCTACCGTCGAAAACGATATACAGAACTGGATTAACAACTAACCAAATCCTTTTCCCGGGGTGCGGCGCAGGTCGCGCCCCATTTTATTTTGTTTGTGAGGAAGTTTTGAAACAGGCAGTCAATTCTTCGATCGATTCCGTATCGTCGGCCATGACGTAGATTACGTCGCCGGCATGAAGGCGGGTGGCACCGTCGGAGATAAAA
>CAZFTY010000113.1:0-6940 GCA_964521835.1 uncultured Microbacter sp. | reverse complement strand
GGGCCGGTATGGCACGGAGGAAGCCGGAACGAGGAGCAAAAGCTGGCCGATTGTTACCGCAACTCATTGGCGCTGGCAGTGGAAAACGACTGCCGCACGGTAGCCTTTCCCAATATCAGTACCGGGGTCTATCGGTTTCCGAAAGAGCTGGCTGCACAAATCGCCGTACAAACTGTAAAACAATTTCTTACCATACATTCTACTATCGAGAAAGTGTTATTCGTCTGCTTTGAGGCCGACAACGCTTTCCTGATCGAAAAAGAGCTTCAACAACTATGAATATTCTGGTCACGTATGCCATTCCTCAGGAGCGTGTAGAGGTATCCCTTCCGGGGTGCGACATCACCTATTGCGAAACCGGCATAGGCAAAGTAAACGCGCTACTCTCCGTTGCCGATGCCATTGCCGGCAACAGACCCGATCTGATTTTAAACATCGGGACGGCCGGTTCTGTCGATCACGACGTAGACTCAATCGTTATTTGCGACACGTTTGTCGATCGGGATATGAAGAAATGCAAAGATTTCGGGGTGGCCTACCATCTCGATTTCAAAGAAGAGCTCAAGTCGGTTTCTGCTATCGAAGGGTGGAACACGAATAACATCTGCAACACAGGCGATTCGTTTGTCACCCGCGTTATCGACGAAGCCGATGCCTTCGACATGGAGAATTTTGCCGTCGCGGCGCTGTGTAAACGCCGCCGGATTCCATTCGTCTCGGTTAAATACATCACGGACAAAATCGGTGAGAACTCGGTAAAGCACTGGGAAGACAAGCTGGAGGATGCTCAGGCCGGGTTGCAGCGTTTCTTCAATCGCTAATCGTTCTTCTATCTTCCCAAAACAAGCTTTCGCAAACGCTGTTGCTCCGGTGTAAGATCGCGTTCGGATTCGATATAATTTAACTGCTTTACCTTCACCCTGACCGGCGGATTTTCTATTTCCATCGTTTTACCTTTGCGGGAAAACCGAACCTTCACCTCTTTTTCCGAATCGGGGTTTCCGATCAGCTTCAGGTTCTGATAATAATTTGCTTCGTTCAGCACCGTATCGTTCACCGCCACAATCAGATCGCCCTTATCGAGATTAAAAGCGTTGTAATTGGGAGTTGCATCGCGCACTACGCACCGGGCTGTCCGGCTGTCGTACTCCACGCTTACCCGTCCGAAGGTATAAATGCTATCCGGCATGGTAGCTCTGAGTTTGTATCCTATCTTATGCAGATAAGCCTTTACCGGCAACTCTTCGGTTCCAACAATGTAATTATCTATCAACGAGCGAATATCGGGATGTGTTCGGCTTACTATCTCGTCGAACAACTTATCGTCCTGAAAAAAGCGGCCCTTATATTCCTCATCGAGCTGAAACAGCAATTTTCGTAAATTCATTCTTCCTTCAGTCAGTTCGTTGATCCGCACATCGAGCAAGAAGGCGACTAACGCTCCCCGGCTGTAAACATTCGCGTAATAACTCTGATCGCTGTTCTCAAATATCTTGCGGCCGAACTCCGTCATGGAGATCTGTTTGTAGCGATCGCTGTAAAGCAGTTTCTGACGCACCGACTCCAGATAGTCATTTTCGGAGAAGATCGAATCGCGAAACAGATACTGATTCGCAAGATACTCGATTCCACCCTCATACAACCACAGATGCTGAGATGCCTCCGGATTGCGGTAATTGAAGCGGAAAATTTGTTCCGATTTCAACGAAAGCGGAGTCAGTACATGCAGAAACTCATGCACCACCACATGCGTCAGAAACGAATTCAGAATAGCGCTATTGCCGGTCTCGGGATAAAAATAGACTGAACTGTTCCGGTGCTCCATTGCACCAACGGCACCGTTCTTCGTCAGGTTTTCGTCCTGCCATCCCGGAAAAATAAAGGTGAAGGTGTAACTGTTCGTCGGAAACTTCGGAAAGAAAGAGGGAAATACCTTGGTCAATACCGGACGGATAGACGAAAGAATTTGGCGGGAGGTGATCTTATGATTGCGCGAAAAAACGGCAATATGAAACCTGCAATTGTTTACCGACAGCGAAACGGTATCGGGAGCCATGTAAACCAACGGATTATCCTGCAACGCGTCGTAATCGGGAACACGAATCAAATCCTCGGTCGGACTCAAGGCTGTACGATCGGCCGACGTGGCGCAATACAAGCCACTCTCTTTGGTGATACGAATTTCGCCCGGAGTATGTTCAAAACCATCGAAGTAGCCGCACAAGGCAAACGTATTGAGACAAAAAAGAGTGCCGCGTTCAAAATAGGTACCACCGGGAGAGAAGACATAATTCGGATTGTTGGTATCGGTCCACGTATCGCGCACATCGTAACCGATGCGTGCCAACGACGACGCGTTTTGGATGGTAAAGGTATTATCCTGCTTGTTGTAGACAACCTTCAGCTTTTTACCTTGTCGGTCGTACGCTTTGAAGTTGTCGATATAATCGCCGAAATTTTTGATCGAATAGGAACCGGGAACCGCCCGCGGAATCTGATACACCAGCACCTCTTTCTGATAGGCCGGCACGTCACACCGTACCGACAGTTTGTTCTTTTTGCTTTTGGTCAAATCGATCGTAAAGCGATTGACTAACTGAGCGGGCAACAACACCGCCACGAACAAGAAACAGGCAAAGAAAATGTATCTTTTCATCCGATTCTTCATTTAATAAGACCAATCCGACGTATACTAAGCGAGACAAGACATTATCAAAACCGAATACCCTCTACCACCGCTTTTTCGGTCTGTTCAAAAAGAGCGGTAAAATCAGCTCCTTTCACCTCAATGGGAGGATGAACGGTAAATGTGAGCCGACTGCCGATTCCCAACGGAAAATTTCCATACCGGAATACCTTCCACGAATCATTAATCGAGACGGGAACCACCAACGCATTGGGCGCATATTTGCACAATATCTTCACCCCATTCGAGGCAAAGCTACGCGGCGCTCCATTCTTCGACCGGGTACCTTCGGGAAAGATAACCGTCGAACGGTGATTGGCTTCGATATATTCGGCCATCTTTTTCAAGGCCGGCAAAGCCTGTTTCGGATCTTTCCGATCGATCAAAACCGAACCGCCATGGTTCAGGTTGTAGGAAACACTGGGAATTCCCTTTCCCAACTCCACTTTGCTCACATACTTCGGGTGATACTTACGCAGGAACCAGCCGATGCCGATAATATCATACAAACCCTGATGATTTGCCACAAATATAAGCGGTTTATCCTCTGGTAGGTCAGCCTTCATCTCCACTTTTGCCGTCGAAAACGTAACCCATAAGACACGCAACAGACAAAGATTAAGCAGATCGACACATCTTTTATGCGCCTTGTAGCCCAGCAGGTTAAGACAGAGATACTGCGCCGGATGAAACAGACAAAGAATCAAAAAGAAAAGAGCGTAAGCAACTACTGAGAGAGGATAAGAGATAATTTTGTTCATCATGTGAAAATTTCAGACAAAAATAATCATTTTTACAGGGAAGTTGTTATTCTTTTACACAACACCGATGATTTGGCAACGCACCGGTTTGCCTTTATTCGCTATCGACAACTCCGCGAGGACAAAAAATAAATTAAATGATTATCGGATACTATACCTATACAAAAAGCAGTGCACTATATCCGTTTTTCTCAGCGTTCTTTGCAAAAACTTTGCTCTCTTTGCGGTGAAGAATCTGAGATTAACCGCCAAGAACGCGGAGAATGCGCAAAGCACGCAAAGATTAAATCTATTAGGTAACTAATCAGATAGTCATATAAATTAATCTAAAAGAGAATTTATTAAAAGGAAATGTGTAGATTTGAAGCGAAATTTAATGGCTCAATCCGTTGAGACTGAAATAGCAAGAAGAACATCGACGCGCGCCAAATAATAACTTCAATAAAATTGTTGACTATGAAACGAATAGTAGTGATTGCAGTTTTGATGGCCGGATTTCTGGTACCGGCAGTCGCACAACACAGCGTGGCATTGCACAACCAATTGCTTCAGAGAGATTCCACTCTTTATCAAAGATCTGTACCAAATAAGCTGTCGGCAAACAGTCCATTGAAATACGGCATCTCTCAGTGGAAACTCAACGACATGTCAACGAAAAGGCTCTCGCCTCTTCCTCTATTTAAAAAGAACAATTTGAATCTTGCACTGAACAGACCCGCCACGATGGAGAAAATGCCGTGTTTGAAACCGGGGCAAAAATACCGGATGCCGGTGAGCAAACCCGATTCGACAATAAAACATACCCTGTTGATAAAGAAGTTCTGATACCCATCCGTTCTCTCGGATTGCAATTAACAATCAGCGTGAGCTAAATCCGACGGGACAGACGTTGGTTTCAACCCCTAATTAGCTTTGCTGATTTTCGATTCCCCTTAAGGGGGACTTTGGCACAGTGAAAACAGAGAGATTTGCAAACATTGTACAACACAAAACAAATTGGCCAAACCAGAACAACTGACAGCAGCAGATTAAAGCCACTTTAGGGGTTTGGGGTAAATAAAACAGATTAAAGAAACTCTGAAAGATCTGATTATAAAACAAAAACACAGAAGGCCGTTTGTTCGTTTTTTAACCCCTAATTAGCTTCGCTGATCTTCGACTCCCCTTAAGGTGACTGTGGCACAGTGAAAACAGAGAGATTTGCAAACATTGTACAACACAAAACAAATTGGCCAAACCAGAACAACTGACAGCAGCAGATTAAAGCCACTTTAGGGGTTTGGGGTAAATAAAACACATTTAAGATATGGAGAAACAACAAGCGTGTTACTGCGGCCTTTACTGCGAAAATTGCGCGGTAAAAGCGAAGGTTGAACCTGCCGCCAGAGTTTTGTACAACGAGATGCAGAAGTTAGGGTTTGAAGAGATTATGCCCTACTTTCCCGATGGCGATAAGTTTTGGTCGTTCCTGAAAGGGATGTCTACGGAAGGGGTATGTATCTCGTGCAAGGCGGGCAGTGGCAATCCGGGTTGCAAAGTCAGGATGTGCGCCAAAGAGAAAAATGTGGAGATGTGCGCGCTCTGCGAGAGCTATCCCTGCAATCTTTTTGCCGATTTCTTTAAAGGTTACCCCATGCTTGAACACGACAACGCCGTTTTGCGCGAAAAAGGTTGGAACGCGTGGGGAAAACTGCAGGACGAACGGCACGCCAAAGGATTTGGCTTTGCCTACGATACAAACAGCGACAAAGAGCATTGAGATGATTACCGACCCCACCCACTACGGACTACCGACACGCGTGCAGTTGGAAGCACTTGGCGACAACCGTTTAGCCATCCGCAAAGTGATTAAAAGCCGCATCATCCGCAAAGATGCCGCAAAAATAGTAGAAATGGCCCGGCAGATAAAAAGCGTAAATCCGGCAGTGGAAATTACGCTTCTTTGTAGCCGCAATATCTGTTCCAAATCGTTGGCGTTGCTCCGCGAAGAGCAGATAGAGATCGGATATATCGATTAACCCCGGCCGGTTACCGAACATATAGAGCTATCTGATAAAGACGAAGCATTTCTCCGCAGCCCCTGCTGCCGCACGATTAGCGAAGCGTATCGTGTGGTCAAACCATACGGTGTAGTAAGCATGAAACAGTAAGATCCGGGCGGCAGAACAAAGCAGGGCAAGGTACGGCCACACAATACAATCGTGTGGCAGCAGATGAAACGTTATAAGCAATAACATAAACATAAGCTCACTATAACATTAACTATTTAGATTTTATGGGAAAATACTTAACAATTTCCTTGATAAACGAATTATTCGAATTCGGAGACATTGAAAAAATTGCCTTAGATAAAGATATTATAATGCATAAAGCCTCAGATATTGAGCTTAATCACCTCAAACAACACTTAGATATATTTCAAAAGAACTCGTCTTCCCTTTGGCGGAATTATTTTGAAAATGATATTATACCAACATTTCAGTATAATGCTGACCAAATTTGTTTAAATAGAGTAAATTGGAGATATACAATTCTACAACATGACAAATATCAATTTTCTCAGGCTGATTTAATCTCACTTAAGCTATCTCTTTTAAGATTAAATGTATTATTAGAAAAAGGGTTTGAACTTGAATCATCTGGTGAATTTGGAGATGTTGTTATTACTCAGGATTTGTATAGTTCATTTAATCTTCTAATTGATACTGAAGCCAAATATGTGGCAAATGGCTCTAAAAAACACATAAGAAAATTACCCTCAAAAAATGAGATAGCAGATTTTAAAGCAATTCGCAAACAAGTTAGACACATTTTTAAGCAGCAAAATGAGTATGAAACCATTATAAAAGCACTTACTGACTTTAATGAACTTAATCAAATCTCGAATATAAGCTCTTTTAAAATAGTCGCCTATTTCTCTATTATTGAATCACTTATAACTCATAACCCCAAAAATGAAAATTACGTCTCTATAAGTAGTCAATTAGGAAATAAAATTGGGCTACTAATCAATAATTATTTTGAAGGTTTTTCTTTTCAGGATTATTTTAAAGGCCCTGACTCAAATAACATAAATACAATTATCACGAAACTATATACATACAGAAGTGATATTGCTCATGGAAATATTCCCAAATTTGAAAAGGAATTAAAAATTATTGAGCAAAATATTGATAGGATTCAACCATTTATGGAAATGCTTCTCTTCAAAATCCTAAGATTTTCTATTGAAATGCCAAATTTAATTTTAGATTTGAAAAAATGTTAGAACAACTACATACCCCTTAATGGCGCAAGCATAGCCGATTCTCGTTCAAGCTTAACAAAGTGTAGCTTGGACGCACAATAAAATCAGTCCGTTGATACGAAATGTACCATTTACAACTGATTAGCCTTGCTGATTTCCAATTTGCTTTGTTAATCGTGATTAGAAAACACATCAAACCCCTCCCCCGTCCCGGGTACTCCCCTTCATCCGAAGGGGAGACGATGT
>CAZFTY010000112.1:0-6944 GCA_964521835.1 uncultured Microbacter sp. | reverse complement strand
ATGATAATATAGACATTGAGGTAGATTTTAAGCATATAGCCGGATGGCTCAATGTGATTGATAATGCCGGAATGGACGAAAGTACTATACAGGGCGCTAAAATACAATTAGCAAAATATGATAAATACAAGGTAATATGACAGAAACACACACTTTTATAGAAATAACCGCCCCTCATCACAGTGAAGAATTGAACAATCAAACAAGTGTTATGAGAATGGCCTGTAACTATTGCAACGGAACAGGTGAAATATTGCATATTGATAAACAAGATGAGCGTGAATTTTTGCCTTGTCCCTGTTGTAAAGGTTCTCGTTTTGTGGATGCTATCATTACAGTGAGTTTTGAACCCTCACGCTTTGTATTGATAAAATCGAAGATAGGAGGTGATAAAAAACAAAACCAGAACACAAATACCGTTTGTCCGGGTTGCGGTCGTAGTCATCCGCTTGTGGCCGAATTCGGCTATTGTGGTAAATGTGCAGAACAAATTTATGGTCAACATTAAATATTACACAAATGGAACAAAAACAACACATTACACGCAACAGAAGATATGCACTTCATTATAAGTTGCGTAAGAAAGGGAACAAGGTGAATACCAGGCAAAAAATGGTTACCAAACGGGCCATTGTCGTTTCAACCATTGAACAAAAATATCTGAGTGAGCTTATTAATGTAGGCTATTGCATATGTGACGACCTATTTGCTTCTTAGAAATTGATGGAATATGATAAAGCCTATTGTGTTTTCAATAGGCTTTTTTACCTTTGCGATTAAAACGTAAAGACATGAAAATTATAAAGCTAATTATTAAAGTTATAGCTCTTTTAATTTTAATACCCATAATGTTGTTTTCATTTGTGGGTTATTCGCAAGGAGATTATGGATTTGCGACTTTCTTTTTTTTATTAGGATTAATTCCTTCCATTTTTATTATACGAAGCATCATAAAAGACAGAAGAAGTAAAGAATTGATAATTCAAAAACCTCATAAATCTACGATCAATATTGATGAACAAAATAATGTTCACTCATACGTTCCGATGATTATTATTGGAAAAGGAGTTCAATTTCTTGAAAGCATGTATGTTATTGGAACAACCAAGAATCTTGATACATTGTCAGGCCGTATCTCTTTTGTAGATTCTATTTATAGTGATATTATAAAAGCTTCACAATTCGATAGGTATATAAGTGATTTTCAGCAATCAATCGGTACTTATAAAACTCGATATTATGATAGAATAATCACCGATTACCAGATGGAATTGCTATTGTACCCGGATATAGATAAAATTAAATCATTTTATGCCGATTGTATTGTTCAGTGTTTTGTTCGATATTCCGATGAACAGATTAAAGCGATCAACCTATTAAAGAGGGAAACTGCAATACAAAACAGAAAAGAAAATGTCATTGCTGTGGGTCATGGTGCTAAATGTATGTTTAAAACCTTCGATCTTGACACAACCAAAGGACACCTTGGAAAAATTGAAAATATACGTAAACAGTTTTATTATCAATCAAATAAATAATTACAATGAAAAGAATATTCCTGACATTATTTGCTGCTGTTATTTGCTCAGTGCTGTTTGCGCAACGGTATAGCGATTTTGTAGCACCTAATGCGAATGGTGCTCGAAGCATTGCGGACTCCATAGTGGCTTATTCAAAAAGCCATTTTGTATATCTTCCTCCACGTCCTACAACGCCAGACAACTATATTTACGTTGTGGCTTATGATGCGTCTAAAATCGAAATGACCGTGTTTTTCAAGATTAAAGGAACCGACATCCGTGAGTATGTTTTCGACCATGTTGGAGGTAATTTTATGGACTTGTTTCCGTTCTGGAAACGCTTTATAGATAAGACTGCTGACGAAAACGCACTGCTTAATGCCAATCATAAGAATTTCAAAAAAGCACTTACGTTTGAAGCTGGAAAGCAACTTGTTTATTGGTTCAGGCAAACATCGCCGGATATATGGGAAATACGGAGATACGTAATATTATAGCGAATACAACTTACTATGAAACCAAATATTTGTATTGTTAGAAGCGAAACATGGTTACGCGATAATTTTGAACAAATATCGCAAATTTTGGAAGAAACCATCTCGGAATTTATTGATGAAAAAGACGAGATAATAAATATCGAAAAACATACTGAAGATAATGGTCTATCCCGGTTTTGGATATACTATAAGTCTGACTTGTAGTGGCATAAAAAAGCCTCGCAATTACGCGGGGCTTTTTTATTGGAATAAACTGTTTAGTTTGCGTTCAATCTCATCTTTAATTAGCTGATCTAAGACTTCGCTATCGTCCACAAACGGACGAGCAGGAATAGTGACGTTGTGGCTTCGTCCGGCATTCGTGGTGCCTTCGTTCTGGGCTTGTGCATAAGGCAGGTCGCTGTGAATAATAGCCCGCCCACTTTCCGTACGGTATTCAATGCTTTCGCCCAGATCGCCGGTGTCGCCGGTAAGGATTTTACGGGTCCCCTTTGCTCCTTTTGCCACCTTGTGACCTCCGGAACCCCGGCGCTGTACTTCTTGCCATGGCACTAAAGATGTATCGGTAAATCCTTCCTGATGGAAGCTTTCGCGAAAAAAATCACGAGCCGTCTTTCCCATGATTGTAGGGCCCTGCCTGTCAACAAATATCTTGAGTTCTTTTGGATATTGCTGTATTTTTAACCTGAATTGTTCCGGGGTCATGCTAATTTTTTACTGTAATAGAATCATTTCCGAAAAAAGGATGTATCTTTGTGTTGTTGGAGCTGCGTGCTCCGGCGTCACTTAAAGCGGCGGTTAACTTCGGTTGATCGTCGCTTTAAGCGTTTAACGGGCAAATACATACGATTTGCCATTATTCACTATAATGATTTTTTTGAGTGACGGGAACTGGCTTAAACGACCGTTTCCAATAGATTCGATTGTCTTTTTGCTCAGTTTGGCCTTTATTTTTACCAATGCGACATCTGATTTATCGGCAGCATCTTTTATAGCGTTTTGAATGTTTCGGCCTATCGATTTGCCTTTACTGGATACTTGTTTGAATTCAATCAATGTGCCGTCAGCTATTGCATCCGGGCATTTGTGGGGTTCAATTTTATTGAAGGCTTTGCCATAATAGCGGTCACGTAATTCAGTTTCTTTCGCATTGATCCGCGGAAGCAATTTTACATCGTTAAATCCAGCGTCGAACAAATAAGGGATCATTTCCCGGTTGCCTTCAGTTTCTTTTTCCTTCAGACAATTAAAGTGCACCTGATATGTATTCCCGGATTTTGTTCTTTCGTCAAGATAGACAATATCGTCCGGGTTTTCCAATACGCCCACGTCAGGTATATGTGGAGATACCCCTTTGAAATAAGGGTGTTGGTCGGTAATGATCTCGTCGGTGTAATATGGGTTTCCTTCTAATCCTTGCGAAGGCTTTACGAACTTAACGCCACTGTTGTCGGTTGCTGCCTGATCGGTGTTTCGCATAGAACATTTGCAATTCCATAGGCAGCCGGGTTGGTTCTCACTCCAAAACGGATCTTCCATCGGCCAGATGCGCCCGGCATATTCCAAGTGCAATTCGCGTGGAGATGCCGATCGAGTACGAACCCATTCAATATTGGGATATAATTCGCTTTCTCTTTCAAACTGCTCCCACTGCTTCGCTACCCGGCAACGGTGTACACAGGTATTATATTCTGCTGATTGAAAGCGGTTGTATGTGTTTGCTACTGTCTTAGCCGCTGTTACATAGCTGTTTTTTTGCCGGACTTCTCCGTTTACATCGGCTAACTGCCTATCCATATCGTTTACGGCATGTGTAGCCTTTGCAGCTGCCAATTGGCTTAGATTGTTCTTAAACATCTTCGCACGTTCTTCGTTCACATCGGTAATAGCCGTATGATAATTGTTATTATATACGTCGAATAAGGCTTTGTGAGCCGTTTGCTTATCGCCTTTGTAAATAGCATCGATTGCCATGCTGATATTGTCGGATTTGCCCGCTAATTGCAGCATGGGAAAGGCGCGAAGATTCTCACGAAGCAGTTCACAGGTTAACGATTGAACCGGTCGTGTAATGTTTTCGCCAAAATAAAGTTGGTCAAGGGTTGCCCCATCTTTGGGGCTTAGACAAAAAAACTGTTGATGAAAGCCTGTTGTTTTTGCAAAGTATCTCCGGGAGCCGGTGTTCCTTCTGTTCGCGGATTTTCCTTATCCAGAACCACTTCGTAAGTGCTTTCTACATAATCTTTGTCGAAATTCCAGCCGTTTGCCATCAATATTCCATCGACTTTTATTTTATCTGCCGGATTCACAGCTGTGTTAGCCGTAATATCCAAGTGATAACCTTCAGGGAGATCGTAACCCCATGCGCGCATCACGTCGATAAATTCGGTATTAAACCAGTCTTCAATATCAGAAATGTCGGCACTGGTTATTTCTTCGAGTGTCTGAAGATGTACTTCTGATTGGCTTTTGCTGCTTCCGTCATCCATTGTCATCGTCTGGCCAAGAATGCGTTTACTCATTTCTTTATTGATGATATTGATTTTATCCAGAAACACTTTAGAAGCATCCGACCTATTGCTTTCCTTGATCTCAAGATCAACCCGTTTATCAAAAATTCCATAAGAGCTCGTGCCCATGTTTTCGAGCCATTTTTGCAGATCGTCTTTGTGCTTTTTGGTATCAATCATTGTTTTGGCAATACGAATAGGCACTCCAAATATTTGTTCAAACTCATCCCATGAAGCCCATGAGTGGCGTTTGAATATGGTCATTGGAGCAACACTCTCGAGCATACCAATAGCATCCGGCATTAACTGAATGTAAATGATAAAGTTTGAAAAATCGGGATAGAACAAGCTTTCACCTGATGGATTAAATGAATTCTTGAGAAGTACCCGGCGTTCAGGAATAACGTTTTCGCGGGGAACATCCACCACTTTGCGAATCATCCCCGAAGTTGCATCACTGATAAATACAGCCGAATAGCCATAAAATTTACTTTCGAGTGCTTTACGAATTAAATGCTTGAACCATTTGGTTTTTACATATTTCGATCGCTCAAAATCTGCACACCCATCTTTGTCTTTCAGCAAATGCTGCTTATTGACAACTCTCAAAATACGGTTTTCGATTGCACCTGCCAAATGGTTATCCAGCAATGCATCTTTATAAAGTTGCTGTATCGGATACGTGATTGGGTTAAAAGGATCGTGCCTATTTACACGTGCCTGTTGCCAATCAACAACTTCTTTTCGATAAAGACTTTCGTAAAAACGGAAATAATCTATTTCATAACTTCCGTTGGGTAAGTCGGGTGTCAATGGAGGAGTTTTGCCGAGCTTCCCAGTTCCAGCATTGGAAGGCGACGCCAATTTTAATGCAGTTGTCTGAAAAGACTTATGTTTGTTCTTTCTCATACTTAATATGCTGAATTATATCTTTGATTGCCTCCGAATCGAATATCATCGCTTTCGGTTGCTGTATCTTGTTGCGTGATTCTTGCCGGTAGTGTACGATCGTAGTTTTCGCCTGTATTCAGTTTTTCGAGTTCTTCCATCGCTTCATCACGTCGACGCTTTGTCACAAGGTTCTGCTCTCGTGTATGCCGTTCGTAAATCTCATAAATGGCAATATCCTTCAAGTATTTCAGAATCGTTTTGTGTCGAGTTGCGCCGGTGGCATTGAAAATAGCGTCAACATCATAATACTTGCTCAATTTGCCTTTCATCAGGCTGACGCTTTCGTCAATTATATCAGTTATAATCGTGTCGTCATTAGCTGTTAGGTTGTCAATAGTTTGTGAAGTGGCAACCGTTTTGAGTTCGTCTTTTATAAGAAATGGCATATTGAAATGAATTAATTAATAGTCACCGCGTTTCCGTTTGGCTATAATCGGATTGTTGCGAAGGCTTTCGTTACTGTCTTCGGAGCTATCATCACCATACGAAAGATATTCGTGAGCCTTTAGAATGGTGTCAGATAGCGAGTCTGGAAAGTCAACCGGATATTTACCTCCTTTTTCAAAATTCAACATTTGCGCTTTGGCCTCTAACCAATCCGGGTTGTTTTCAAGCTCCTCACTAAAGTCGAGAATGCCGGTTACCAAAGCGCCAATGAGAGTGGTATCTATTTTTATGTACTTGTCAACCGAACTCTTTTGTGGCAGCGGGATGTGAAAGCTTTTGTGTTTGAGCGCACCTTTTAGCCATTCAGGTTCGTAAACAGCCTCTTGTGCGACGCTGGCATCATAGTAAGAAATCAAAGAGCTGTTTTCTTTCATCACTTCCTTTGCTTTCTTGTAATGATAATCAATAGCTACTGATGTGTCCGTTTGTCGACAGAACACATCCAGAAGCGTCATCCGTCCGTTTGCAATACCTATTGTGGCTTTTGCCTTATGGCAGGCGGCATCACTATAAGCTAAGTCCCAGTTTTCTACAATAACCAGATAGTCTTTAATAGCCAACGGTTTGACCATTTTTATCATTGATTCTTTGATCTTCTTTCCTACGTTGATTGGCGTGTTGTAAAACTCTCCCGACAGCGTTTCCTTGTCGTTCTGGTACTGCTCTATTTTTCGGAGGCAATCAGGCTTACTGAACCGTTCCGGCCATGACGGTTGCCACAACGTTGTATTATCCGGCTTAACTTGGTCGTAATACTTTGTTGTAAGATTAATCAGGTATAGGCTGGCAAACTTTTCCTTACGGATCAAGTTCTGTTTCGTATCAATCTTTTTGGAATAAAACCTTTCCTTTTTAATCACCCGGGATTAAATCCGGTTTTCACGGAATAGGTTTTGGTTTAGATTGTTTGGCTTTACTTCCGTAGGAAAGCAACCTTGATATCACCTTGTACCTTTTCGAAGGTATTACGTGTTTACCCTTTTGTCCTTTCCCCCTTTTTAACTTTCCCGTCCATCAAT
>CAZFTY010000111.1:0-6949 GCA_964521835.1 uncultured Microbacter sp. | reverse complement strand
AGAAAAGAAGCGTCCCAAAGCGGTGATGCAAACCTTTATGTATGCCCTGCTCTACCAACAGCAACAAGGCGATTGTACCGTCGAACCGGGTATCGTCATTATCCGTTCGCTGTTTAAAGATGCCGATACCAAACTCTACTGCAAGCCCGAACGACAAGCCTCCCCTGTCGACGATTTCAACGACTACAAAGAAGAGTTCTCGGCGGCCTTCGCGCAGTGCCTCGACGAGATTTTCGACCCGAATCTACCCTTCACACAGACTCAGGACAGTGACAAGTGCAAATATTGTCCGTTTACGGTGATTTGTAAACGATAAATTAGCGCCACTCTGCATAAACTATGAAATAACAATGAAAAAGGTTACTTCAATTTATTTTGAGGTAACCTTTTCCTTTTAATTGTCTGAATCCAGACATTTCATTTTTTATCCTTGTTCTCTTTGAATCGTTTATCGGGAGTACCATCTTTTTTAAGATGCTGCGCAGGAGCCGGAGCGGCTACAGGAGCTTTTGCATCTTTTTTTACCTTACCGGCAGGAGGTGGGGGAGGAGGTGGTGGGGGAGTCATATTTTTTCCCATTTTCTCTCCTTTCTTCATCTCTTTGTCCGCTTTTTTCATCTCTTTCTTAACCTCCTTCTTGGCAGGAGCCGCCGGAGTCTGAGCACTCAACGATGTTGCAAAAACAAACATTGCAGCCATCAACAATGAAAATGCTTTTTTCATACGTAATTTGATTTTGATACAACTTGCATGTGAGTTGCAGTGGTTTATAACAACAGAGACGAACATGCTCGTCATTGAAAACTTGCGGTTTAACCCCGCAAATATAAGCATGAGAAATTCATTTTCAAGCGCAGGAGATATTTTTTTGAAATAAATCGTCAAAATATTTGGTTTATTTTATAAACTACTTTATATTTGCAGCATGTTTATATGTGTTCTTTTGTAAGCCAAACTTAAAAACAGTCAATTATGAAAACAATGAAATCGTTAGGAATTATCGCTATGATAATGATGAGTGCCTGCACTATGTGCCATGCACAAAAGGGAAATCTCACGGTAGTCGTCAAAGGGGTTAAAGAGAGTAAAGGGAGTGTCATGATCGCTTTCGGCGACCAGTCGAATCCGAAACAGATGGTGTATAACATGGTACCGGTTACCTCAGCCAACAGTGTGATGTGCCTGCTGAAGGATATTCCGGTGGGATCCGGAGGGTTATATGCTTATCAGGATCTGAACGGAAATCATCAATTAGATAAGGATGAAAGCCAAATTCCGATCGAACCTTGCTACCAGAAAGAGAGAGTAACAATCAAAGAGGGCGAAAACAAAATAGAGATCAGGCTCATCGATGTAAAAGAGATGATGGGCACCAAATAATAGTAAGAATGAGTCATTTAATTAAAATAGGGCTGGCGTTGCTACTGTTTGCCATATGCCACTTCCTTTCAGCTCAAAACAGAATCGGATATGTGACCGGCCCAAAAGGGGAGCCGGTAGAGTTTGCTACCGTTGCATTCTTTAATGGCGACAAACAGGTAGCAAATGCAATCAGTGATTCTACCGGCCGGTTTACGCTGTCTGTGGCTGATGGCAAATACCACATGAAAATACGGAATATATCGTACAAACCTATCGACGAAGAGATTACCGTTTCAAACCAGATGTTGGGAAATTTCCGGTTAACCGAAACGGCTATCGGATTAAGCGAAGTTGTGGTGAAAGCGTCAGCCATAACCCGCGAAGCCGACAGATTTGTCATGCGCATCGATAAGACACCAGCCTCTCTCAATAAGGATGCTTCGGAGGTACTTCGGTTGGCACCGGGAGTCTGGATCGACGAGAACGGGGTTTCCATCAACGGAGCCTCCGGAAGTAAAGTCTTCATTAACGACCGTGAAATAAAACTTTCAGGCAAGGATTTGTACAACTACCTCCGCAATATTCAATCGTCGAATATTGCCCGCGTAGAGGTAATTCCGCAGGCAGGTGCCGAATACAGCGCCGACACCAATGGCGGAGTGGTAAAGATCATCCTCCGGAAACAAATGGAGAAAGGCATGAATGGCAATGTAGTTTTCAATACTTTACAAGGCAAATATCTTGGCGAATACGATCCAGCCGGGACATTGAATGTCAGCCTGAACAAATGGACATTTGATGCCAGTGGCTCAGGCAATATCGCGACGAAAGGGAAAAGCGAGATGGTAGCTACCCGCGCATATCACGATGATGACAATACAGATTTTAAATCGCAGTCGGTTATGAACCAGAAGACCCGCTCGGGCATTGGGAGAATAAGTGCCATTTACGATGCTGACAAACGCAACAGCTTTGGCGCGGAAATTGAATACTCAAAACAAAACACACCCAATCCGACATCGGCAAACACATTCATCCGGCAAAACGGGATAATAAGTAACGGATCAAGTGAGTACAGGCAAAACGAGACTGCGGAAAATTTCAATGCGCTATTGAACTATATTCTGAAAATGGATTCGCTCGGATCAACCCTGAAATTCATCACCAACTACACCAAAAAGAAGGTGACCGGTAAAAACGATTACAACTCCTATTTTACAACGGGCAGTTTTGTTAGCGACAGCACCTACAGAAGCAATTCGACATCAACTTACAAAATATTTACAGCCGATGCCGTGATCAACAAGGTATTGCCGGGCGGAATGAAATACTCTGCCGGGATGAAATATACCAGAAACAACATCGCGGATACCGTTCGGTACGAAAGCTATTCGACCGCAAAATGGATGACATTACCCGACTATAGTTTTTTGCTCAATTATACGGAAAACATCGGCGCGCTGTATGGCACCGTTGCCGGAAACATCCGTCAATTCAGCCTGTCGGGAGGATTGAGAGGAGAATACACGGGTGTTGACGGCCAAAACGGATACATCAGCCGCCACTATTTCGACCTGTTCCCGAGCGTAAATGTTACCTATTCGTTCGATGCCATGCGCACCTTTATGCTCATCGGTCAATACTCCAGGAACATCGAACGTCCCAATTTCTGGTATCTGAATCCGAATCGGGTACAATATTCCGACTACTCGTACATGGTAGGAAATCCGGAGTTACGGCCGACATATATCAATAACATCGGAATGACAGCCGTTTACCGGTACCGTTACATCTTGTCGTTCGGCGGACATCTGCACCATGATCTGATACGCGAAGTATGCAAAATTGATCCGACCAATCCAAAAACGACCTACATCACACCCGAAAATCACTACAGCGAAAATCATTACTACATTGCCCTGATTTTTCCGGCGAAACCGGTCGAATGGTGTAACATGAACTTCAACCTGGTAGGTGTGAAGCAGGATATACGCGCTACGGCCAATGATCCTGTCATGTCGCATTATCTCTATTTTGCAAACGTGACCGCCGGATTCAAACTACCGGCAAAATACTATCTTGAACTGACATACAGCGGCACAAGCCGTTTATATTCTGCCAATTCGGGGATCAATCAACGCCAGTTGTTTCACGCAGTTGTAAAAAAACAACTATTCAACGACCGACTATCGGCTGCAGTAGGCATCAACAATATTTTCGACAGTAAAACCTCTTATTTCTCCAACACGCCCTACTTCACCATCAACAGCAAAGGCACCGAAGCACAAAGCTCACGCTATGTTAAGGTCAGTGTTCAATACAATTTCAAAAGCGGTAAGACGTTCAAAAAACGGACCATAGAGAACAGTTCCGAGGAGGAGAAAAGCAGGCTCGAAAAATCGACAGGAATAAAATGAACGAAAATTTTGTACCAAAAATAATTTACAATTACCTTTACACTTAAATTTTACAAAGATGGAAGATTCCAGGATGCAGGACAAAGCTCTGAATGAAAAAGAGAGTTTGGCGCTCATCGCGCAAATGATTCAAAACACACAAAAAAGGTTCGAAAGAGGTACCGGTGGACATCTGCTTGTGTGGGGGTATGCAACGGTATTTGCCACCTTTTCGGTGTGGCTGGCTCTGCGCCTGACCGGAGATTACAACTGGAACTTCTTGTGGTTTCTCATTCCGGCAATAGGTTATCCTTATATCGTATTCAAAAGCAGACAGCCAAAATTAGTCAAAACGTACATCGACAAGGTGATTAAATATATCTGGATGGTTGTCGGAATTACCGGCTTCTTTCTCTCTGCCGCAACCATTTTCCATCTTATGTGGGCATTTCCCATTCTGTTTGTCGTCATACTGATGATGGGAATGGGCTCCATGCTTACCGGACTGGTAACTGAGTTTAAGCCATCCGTTATCGGGTCGTTTGCCGGGATGTTGATCGGGTTTGTCAATTATTTGGTGCCCGACTACGATATCAAAATGCTGACGTTCGCTTTGGCATTTATCTGTATCGACGTCATCCCCGGTCATATTTTGAACTATAGAGCCAAAAAGAGATGTTCAAAGAGCTGAATCCACTTCTACATAGCGAGTTGAGACTTGGTGTAATGTCGATACTAATCAGTGTCGAAAGCGCCGACTTTACCTACATACGCAAACAAACCGGGACCACGGCCGGAAATTTAAGCGTACAGATAGAAAAGCTGAAAGAGGCCGGGTATATTGACGTAACCAAGTCTTTCAAAGGGAAAATGCCTTGTACGACGTGTAAAATCACGCAGCAGGGCATCGAAGCATTCCAACAGTACATTGACGCTTTACAAAGTTATCTGCACCCGGAGCAACATAAAAAAGAGGGATAGACAAAAGTCCATCCCTCTTTTGGAAAATGAATTATGTTAGTAATTATTTCTTTTCCTGATCGTGAGGACGCGGGACCAACACTTTGTGTGAAAGTTTGAATTTACCGCTCTTCGGATCTACATCGAGCAATTTCACTTCGATTGTATCACCCTCTTTCAAACCGGCAGCCTCAACTGTTTCAAGGCGGGTCCAGGAGATTTCGGAGATGTGAAGCAAACCTTCTTTACCCGGAAGGAATTCCACAAAACAACCGTAAGGCATAATCGATTTCACTTTAGAAGTGTAAACCTCTCCTACCTCAGGAATAGCTGTGATACCTTTTACACGGGCAATAGCCGCATCGAGAGAAGCCTTGTTGGTAGCCGCAATTTCTACACGACCAATATTTCCAACTTCTTCGATAGCAACGTTGGCTCCTGTTTCGGCTTGAATACCCTGAATGATTTTACCGCCCGGGCCAATTACAGCGCCGATCAAATCTTTCGGAATAGTCATCACCACAATACGCGGAGCATTCGGTTTGAGGTCTTCACGGGGCTCTTCGATCGTTTCGGCAATTTTGCCCAAAATATGCATACGGCCTTCATGTGCCTGCATCAACGCTTTTTCAAGAATTTCGAAAGAGAGGCCATCAACCTTGATATCCATCTGAGTGGCAGTAATACCATCTTTTGTTCCGGTTACCTTAAAGTCCATATCGCCCAGGTGGTCTTCGTCACCCAAAATATCGGAAAGAACGGCAAAGTTTTTACCTTTATTTTCCGAGATCAGACCCATTGCAATACCCGAAACCGGTTTTTTAATAGCCACACCGGCATCCATCAACGCCAGCGTACCGGCACAAACAGTTGCCATGGAAGAAGAACCATTCGATTCGAGAATATCGGATACCACGCGAACTACGTATGGATAATCTTCCGGAATCATGCGCTTCAACGCACGCAATGCCAGATTTCCGTGACCAATTTCACGACGACCGATACCACGCGATGCGCGGGCTTCGCCTGTAGAGAAAGGAGGGAAATTATAGTGTAACAAGAATCTGTCCTTACCCTGAACCAACGCTTCGTCAATCAGTTTTTCGTCCATTTTGGTACCCAGCGTAACGGTAGTCAACGATTGGGTTTCGCCACGGGTAAAGATTGCCGATCCGTGAGCTCCCGGCAAATAGTCCACTTCCGACCAGATAGGACGGATTTCGGTAGTCTTACGACCATCAAGACGCATACCTTCGTCCAGAATAGCACGACGCATAGCTTCTTTTTCCACATCGTGGTAGTAGCGTGAAATTAAAGCGCCTTTTTCAGCAGCAACTTCAGGATCAAGAGCTGCGATATACTCTTCTTTTACAGCTTCAAAAGCAGCAACGCGGGCATGTTTGTCGGTGTTACCCGATTTTGCCAATGCATAAGCTTTTGCAAAAGTTTTATCGTGAACATCTTTGCGCAGATCTTCGTCGTTTACTTCATGGCAGTAGGTACGTTTTACAGTTTTACCTACGGCTTCCATCAGTTCGAGCTGAACCTTGCAATGAACCTTGATTGCTTCGTGAGCCACTTTCATTGCTTCGAGCAGGTCGAGTTCCGATACTTCGTCCATTTCACCTTCCACCATCATAATGTTGTCGATGGTTGCAGCAACCATCACATCAATATCAGCAGTTTCGAGTTGATCGAATGTCGGATTTACGAGGAACTGTCCGTTAACACGTGCTACGCGTACTTCGGAAATCGGACCGTTGAATGGAACATCGGAAACAGCCAGCGCTGCAGAAGCAGCCAAACCGGCAAGAGCGTCGGGCATGTCGATGCCGTCGGCAGAGATAAGCATTACATTGACGAACGTTTCAGCATGAAAATCGTCAGGGAAAAGAGGACGCAACGCGCGGTCGACCAAACGTGAAACGAGAATTTCAGAATCGGAAGAACGGCCTTCGCGACGGGTAAAGCCACCGGGGAAACGACCTGCGGCAGCATATTTTTCTTTGTAATCAACCGATAACGGCATAAAATCGGTTCCGGGAACAGCATCTGCGGCAGCGCATACCGTTGCCAGCAACATCGTGTTGCCCATTCTAACTACTACAGAACCATCGGCTTGTTTTGCCAACTTCCCTGTTTCGATAGTAATGGTGCGTCCATCGCCCAGTTCGATGGTTTTTGTTACTACATTCATCTGTGAATAATTTATATTTTAAAACTTATTTAAG
>CAZFTY010000110.1:0-7021 GCA_964521835.1 uncultured Microbacter sp. | reverse complement strand
ATGATCGGGTTCATGGCCACCGAAGAGGTATCTTTGAAGGGATCTCCTACGGTATCGCCAACGATAGTAGCATCGTGTAACGGAGTGCCTTTGGCTTTCAAATCCACTTCCACCACCTTCTTGGCATTGTCCCAGCAACCACCAGCATTGGCCATAAATACGGCCTGATACAGGCCGAATACGGCAATGGCAATAAGGTAGCTCACAAAGAACGAAGCTGCTGCAAATTGACCCGAACCGCTCGATTCGGTGCCGGAAATAAAGGCAAACGCGAGAGCAAAGCAGAACACAGCCGGGAAGATATTCCACATCCCGTGTTGAGCATATTGAGTGCAAATTTTTACCACCTCTTTCGATTTTCCCACATCAGCTTTTTTAGGAGCATCAGGGTCGAGATTGATGTTGCGTTTAATGTATTCTACGGCGCGATACGCTCCGGTAGTCACAGCCTGAGTTGATGCGCCTGTAAACCAGTAAATAACAGCTCCACCACAGAGGAATCCGAGGATTGTCCATGGATTGAGGACATTCAGAATTGTTTCGGGAGCAACGCCCAATACATTCTTTATAACCAGAATCAACGAGAAGATCATGGTAGTGGCTCCAACCACGGCAGTACCGATCAGTACCGGTTTCGCTGTCGCTTTGAAGGTATTTCCTGCGCCATCGTTGGCTTCAAGAAAATATTTTGCTTTTTCAAAATCGGGTTTGAAACCGAAATCTTTTTCAATTTCCGTGGCCACATCAGGCACATCTTCGATCAACGAAAGTTCATAGACAGATTGCGCGTTATCCGTTACAGGACCATAGCTATCGACAGCAATAGTAACCGGCCCCATGCCGAGCAGACCGAACGCAACCAAACCGAACGCAAAAATGGATGAGTAAACCATAAATTGATCGAGTCCGAAAGTGCTGGCCAGATAAGCTATCAGCATAAGCAGAACAAACACCAAGCCCATCCAGAAAGCAGAGAAATTACCGGCAACAAAACCGGAAAGAATTGTCAATGAGGCACCGCCTTCTTTACTCGATTTTACCACTTCCTGTACGTGGGCAGATTTAGGACTGGTAAACAGTTTGGTAAACTCGGGAATCAAAGCGCCTCCCAGCGTACCGCAACTGATAATTACGGATAAAACCACCCATAAATTAGGATTAATGGCTCCTACATTCGACGATGGCCCAACAAGAAGATAGCTGGCAGCAAAAGTTACAATGATACTCAAAATCGAGGTTATCCAAACAAGGTTTGTCAACGGCTTTTCAAAATCGAGATCTTCTTTTTGTCCGTACAATACTTTATTTAAGGCTCCGTTGATCCAGAACGAAACCACGGAGGTAATAATCATCAGAATACGCATTGCAAAAATCCATGTCAGGAAGGTAGCCTGCCATTCGGGGTTTGCAAGGAATTTATCGCCGGAGAGAGAACCCACCGCCAGTACAATAAATGAGACCAAAGCCACACCGGTTACACCGTATGTTTCAAAACCATCGGCAGTAGGACCAACGCTGTCGCCTGCATTATCGCCCGTACAGTCGGCAATTACGCCCGGGTTACGCGGATCGTCTTCTCCGATTTTGAACACCACCTTCATCAGGTCGGAACCGATGTCGGCAATTTTGGTGAAAATACCACCGGCAATACGCAAAGCCGAAGCGCCCAGCGATTCGCCGATAGCGAAGCCGATAAAGCAAGCCCCCGCTAATGCACGTGGCATCAACATCAAAATGATAAGCATCATAATCAGTTCGACGCAAACCAGCACAACACCGATACTCATACCTGCATGTAGCGGTATGTTGAGCAATTTCAGCGGTTTTCGTTCGAGTGATGCAAATGCCATGCGGCTGTTAGCCAGTGTATTCATTCGGATACCGAACCATGCCACACCATAAGAACCCAGAATACCGATTACCGTCCAGGTGAGAATCAACGCTACCCCGCCAAACCCTTTTTCTTGTAAAAATCCAAAATAGAAGGTGACACACGCAGCAATGATGAGAAACAGCCAGATAAGGAATTTACCCTGCTGCAAGAGGTAGGTTTTACATGTCTCAAAAATAACACCGGAAACATCCAGCATCGATTTGTGAGCCTTGAGCCTTTTTACTTTGAGGAACTGGAATAAACCGAAAACCAATCCCAGAATACAAATAATAAAACCCCACACCAACAAGTGATTTTGTCCGGATGAGAGGTTCGGGATCTTTAGGTCAGCTTCGCTGGCCCATGTTAGCATGGGGAAAGAGAGGGAAGCGGCCAACAAAAACAGCTTTTTCATAAAATGGTAAATAAAGAATTAATTTGGTTAATAATATTGAGATGTATATTTTTGCAATGTAAAATGTAAATAGCTCACTCTATAACCAATACATACCACAAAGAACCGTCCTGAATTGATGCTGCTAAAATACAGAAATACCTTCTTATTTTATGAAATCAAATGATTAAAAATGTTGTTTTGTGGCTGATATAGCACAAAAAACATTAACACATGGAAATGCGATGTGTAGTTGAGCATAAAAATGCATCAAGCGGACAAGGAGTGCTTGATAATCAACTAAAAAAGAAAGAGGAAGAAATTAAGCGTGGAAAGCCTGACCGAAGAAACGCTTTCTTTTGAAATAGACATACAACGAAAGAAGTAGTAGCAGTTCCCAGGATCCGTCTCCAACAGGAGTTTGGATAGTAGGATCAGCGGCACCATTGCCGTTCGTACCAAATCCGGTATCAACCTGCGGTTGGGTACCACTATTATTCTGTGTTACCGTTGTTGTCATCGTTGTCATCGCAAGTTGGGATGAGGCGCGCTGCACGGTCAATGCCGACGGCATAGAAGCCGAAACGACATCCGCAGATGATGATGAGGAGGTATTGGAAGATAGAAGGGTCGCGGATGTTGCAGCCGAAGTGCTCAACGAACCCATGTATCCATCCGTTTGCTGTGAGTTGGTGCCGATAGCGGAGTTGCTGGTACGACTGAAAGATCGTGAACTTCCTGATCTTACCGTACCGCCAGAGACAGGCGATGTAATATCTTTCCCGTATCCGGCCCAAATATCTTGTTGTGAAGCCGTCGATCCGGTAGCGGACGACGCGCCGGTTTTACTGGATCCTGTAGCCAGTGAAGAAAATTGATATGTTTGTCCCTGAGAACGGTGTTCGAAATGAGTGGTAGTGCCCGAACCTCCCCAAAAGAGGCCTCGTAGAAAGCGCATCAAAGGGGATATGGACTGATCGCCGCGATACTCGGCACCAGACAGTGTCGTACCAGACAGCAGTAGTACAAACATCAATCCAATTATTTTATAAGAAAGCGCTCCTCCTTTCATTCTCTAAGATATAATAATTTCTCCTTAAATCAGTGTTTTAGTAGTAGAAACGACTCTGTAAATGAGGGATAAAGTCAGGTGTCAAATACCTGCTTCATCGTCAATATCTACTTATCCAAATTAAACATACAAAGTTAAGGGTAAAACCGGAAGGTGCTTCAATCGAAATGTTAAATTTTCAAATCTCAAAGTTGGATCAGTTTTAGCCCGTTCAGCAAATTCAAATCAACACGGCTCTATCTGGCGGACGATCGTAATGTTTTTATAAACAGAGATATAAATGTTAAAAGAAGAGTTGAGGCCCCGGTATGGAGGTATTCATAAAATAAAGGAGAGGTACTGTTACCGTACATCTCCTTTATTAATTTATTTTTGAACGTTAAAATTTATATCTTATTCCCAAACCCACATTTGCCGAACCGTAGTTCCCATCGTGTGCATTTCCGAAATTAAGCATTGGACGCCAGTCTAAAGACAACTGCAATGGAATGTCAAAATTATACTCAATACCCACCACGCCACCGAGGCCGACTACCGTATTTGAATGAAACAAACCCAAAGCGGCACCCGGACCGATAAACCATTTGAAGCCTTCGGTAATTGGATTTACCCAGTGGTAAAATCCGGATAGCGCTGTAGTATTCCAACCCCATCCCAAATTAAATTCCAAACGATTCACATCATTCAACGAACGTTGATAAGAAATTTCTGCGCCATTGGTCAAGCGTATACCCAGTGCATTGTCCTGAGCATTCGCAAAAGTGGCGACGCAAAATGAAACTAAAAAAATCGCAATTGTTTTCTTCATAGTCACTATGTTTAGTATTTCACAAATATACGGCAAAAGCGACATTTGCCGTCTTTCTTTGATAAATGAACGGGAATCCGCTCTTTTTATTTTGTAAGATGTCACGCTTCGACCTCTTTCATGGAGAGAGCCACCCGTTTCCGCATCAGATCTACATCCAGAACTTTTACCATAACATGCTGATGCAAAGAGAGTGCTTCTGCCGGATTGCTAATATATTTGTTGGCAATCTGAGAAACATGTACCAATCCGTTTTCGTGAATTCCGATATCGACGAAAGCCCCGAAATTGGTAATATTCGTCACAATACCGGGTAAAACCTGACCTGTCTTCAGATCTTCGATCACCTTAATGGTCGGGTCGAAGGCAAATGCCTCTAACTTTTGTCGCGGATCACGCCCCGGTTTTGCCAGCTCTTCCAGAATATCGGTTAATGTGGGCAATCCTATTTTATCCGTAACATATTTTTGAAGATCAATCTGTTTACGCAGCTCATGATTATCAATCAAATCGGTAACCTTACAATTCAGATCGTGCGCCATTTGCTGCACCACCGGATAACTTTCGGGATGCACAGCCGAATTGTCGAGGGGATTGGCGGCATTTTCCACACGCAAGAATCCGGCCGCTTGCTCAAAGGTTTTTGCTCCCATTTTCGGAACTTTCAGCAGCTCTTTTCTCGTTTTGAAGGCACCGTTAGCCGTCCGGTAATCGACAATATTTTGAGCCAGTTGCGGCCCTAATCCCGAAATGTAGGTCAGCAAATACTTACTGGCCGTATTGACCTGTACTCCGACTCTGTTCACACAACTTTCCACTGTCTGATCGAGCGCCGTTTTCAAAGCCGACTGATTGACATCGTGTTGATACTGACCTACTCCTATCGATTTTGGATCGATTTTGACCAATTCCGAAAGAGGATCCATCAGGCGTCGTGCAATCGACACGGCACCCCGCACCGTCACGTCCTCATCGGGAAACTCCTCGCGGGCAGTTTTTGACGCGGAGTAGACCGACGCCCCGTTTTCACTGACCACAAACAGTTGAAGATTCTGCTGCGGTATGTAATTCTGAAAAAACTGTTCGGATTCGCGGCTGGCAGTTCCATTGCCAATGGCCACCGCCTCTATCTGAAAGCGGGCAATCAATCCAGCAATTTTTTCTGCCGCTTTCGCTGTGTCATTTTGTGGCGGATGCGGGTATATCACATCGTGATGCAACAAAACGCCCTGTTCGTTCAAACAAACGATTTTACATCCGGTACGAAACCCGGGATCGACTCCCATTACCCTTTTCTGCCCAAGAGGAGCTGCCAGCAACAGCTGACGAAGGTTTTCGGCAAAAACACGGATCGCTTCCACGTCAGCTTTTTCCTTACTTGCAGCGGCAAATTCAGTTTCGATGCTCGGTTTCAACAGACGTTTATAGCTATCGGAAATAGCCATCGAGACCTGATTGGCAGCTTCATTTCTGGCTTTTACAAAGATTCGGTCCAATCGTTCCAGACAAAGCTCTTCACCCGGTTGGATAGAGACCCGTAAGATACCCTCCGCTTCGCCCCTCCGCATGGCCAGCAGGCGATGAGAAGAGCACCGCTTCAACGGTTCATCCAGTTCGAAATAGTCGCGATATTTATCCCCCTCGGACTCTTTTCCCTTCACAACCCGCGACGAGATCATCGCCTCGCGTGAAAAGATGGTTCGTACCGCATGGCGTGCCGCTTCGTTTTCGTTTACCCATTCGGCAATAATATCGCGGGCACCTTTCAACGCATCGTCTGCATCTTTTACCTCACCTTTTACATAGGTCGATGCCGCGTTCTCCACATTATTTTCGACCTGCCGCATCAACAGTCTGGCCAGAGGTTCAAGCCCTTTTTCGCGCGCCATTTCCGCCTTTGTGCGACGCTTGGGTTTATAAGGCAGATAAATATCTTCCAGCTCGGTCATCGACAGGCAATCCTCAATGCGTTTGCGTAAGTCGTCCGTCAGCTTCTCCTGTTCTTCGATAGAGGCCAATACAGTCAGTTTCCGTTTCTCAAGCTCACACAGTTTTTCGTAGTGCTCTTTGATAGAGGCAATCTGAACCTCATCAAGCGAACCGGTTCTCTCTTTGCGGTAGCGGCTGATAAACGGAATAGTAGCCCCCTCTTCGAGCAGGTCGATGGTATTTTTTACTTGTTGTTCGCGGAGTTGTAATGCTCCGGCAATGATCGCACTAAATATAAGCATAGCGGGTATAGAAATGAGGATAGTCGGTACCCCGGAATAGGTGCCTGAAATTAGTTCTTTTTGAAAATTCGGGAATCAAAGTGTTCTATTCGTCGGAGAAATGTACCAACACCCGTCGATAGGCATTGAATATTTTGGCTTTGGAGACAAAACCCATGTATTTCCCATTATCAATGACCGGAAGATTCCAGGCCTGAGTGGTTTCAAATACGTTCATCACCTTTTCCATCGAGTCTTTGGATGAAAGCAGCGCCGGTGGTGAAATCATCAGCTGGCTAACCTTGAACCGGTTGTATAGTTCGGGACGAAACATAATATTGCGCACTTCGCTCAGCGGTAAAATTCCAAGCAGTTTCCCTTTGTAGTCGACTACCGGGTAGACGTTGCGGCTCGATTTGGAAATAATTTTCACCAAATCGCCCAGTGTGTTATCGGGTCGTACAATATCCATGTCGGTCTCAATCACATTTTCCATTTTGAGCAATGTCAGCACCGCTTTGTCTTTATTGTGAGTCAGCAGTTCTCCTTTTTTGGCAAGCCGCATGGCATAAATACTGTGTGGTTCAAATACGATGATGGTAAGAAATGCGATAACGGAGGTTATCATCAGGGTCATAAACAGAGAGTAGCCGCCGGTAAGTTC
>CAZFTY010000109.1:0-7033 GCA_964521835.1 uncultured Microbacter sp. | reverse complement strand
TGTTTGATTGATTTCCGAAAATCCGGTTTCAATATCATTCAAAAGGGTGATCGTCTGGTTGTAATTGGAATCCAATGCCTGTTTTTGCATTGCCAGTGAATCGCGTTGCGCAATCGCAGCTTTGTATTTCGACGAATTTTCGACACACGATACAGTTACCAACGCAACTGCCGCCATCATTACATAAAATCTAAATGTTTTCATTGTTCTAATTTTAATGGTTTTTGATATGTTTTAAATACACGTTTTTGTTCGATCTGTAAAATTCGGATAAATGAATTTGATGATTATAATCACCTGACAATAAATATGCCATAAGCTGTAATTGATTGTTTATTAGTTATTTTATGATTTATATGGATTGTGGAAAATTGTAGAAATCTGTGACAAAATAGTGTGGAAAATGTGGAGTAGTAAACGTCTGTCCATATGAATTCATTCTATTACAGTGCAATACGGCAAAGATACATCCAAATCGCCTTATTTGTAACTTAATTAACGGAAAAAGTCGATTTTGAATCGTTGAAAGGCGACAACAGCTTGCTATTTTTGCTACCTTTGGTGTCCGCAAACGACAGCCATAAATGAGCTGTAAATAATGGGTCCGGAGACTATCTCTCTTTCTTCATTTTAAGAATTAAAGTAGAATCGACCAGGTTTGATGTGTCAAAAGCGAGTGTCGGTTGAATCTGATTGCGATGGAATGAAAATCAATACATCACAACAGAAATTGTGTATTGTAAAAATGTTTCGATTATGACAGCTTCTGTATCAAAAACCATAACAGAGAGCTTATATTGAAATCAAATGTATCAAAATTCAGAAAATAAGAATAACCTAATAATTAATTTTGTACTTGTCGGTTTGAACAGCCGTATGGTTGATCGATCGATGTTTTTTATTCCTAAATATGAAAAATGAATTCAACATTACCGGTAAAGTGATTGTTATTACCGGAGGAACGGGAGTGCTGGGTAGTGCAGTCTCCAAACATTTGGCGTCGCAGGGAGCCAAAGTGGCTATTTTGGGCCGCGATGCGGTAAAAGGCAAAGCGCTCGAAAACGAAATCAAAGCGGAAGGTAACGAAGCGCTGTTTTTGGTTTCCGATGTGCTTAATATTGATATTTTGCAACAAAACCACGACGAAATCAAGGCTAAATTCGGTCCGGTCGACGTGCTTATCAATGCGGCAGGCGGTAATCGTGCCGGAGCCAATGTTCTTCCCGAACAATCGTTTTTCGATCTCGATCTCGATCAATTGCGTCAGGTAATTGATCTTAATCTTTACGGTACAATTTATCCTACCCGGGTGTTTACCAAAGAGATGGTCGATCGTAAAGAGGGTAATGTCATTAATTTTACATCAGCCACCGTGGCACGTCCTATGACCCGTGTTATCGGTTATTCGGCAGCAAAGAGTGCCATTCAGAACTTTACCAAATGGCTGGCTGTGGAATATTCGCAGAAATACGGCGATAAAATCAGGGTGAACTCTATCTGTCCGGGCTTTTTCCTGACCGAGCAAAACCGCACCCTGCTGACAAATGAAGATGGTTCGTTAACTCCTCGTGGACATAAGATCATCAATTCTACGCCTTTCGGTCGTATGGGTGTTGCCGACGAACTGAACGGAACCATTCAATGGTTGTGCAGCGATGCTTCACGTTTCGTTAACGGACAAAATATTATTGTCGACGGCGGATTCGATGCCTATTCGGGAGTGTAGCCCCCTAAATCCCCCACAAGGGGACTTGTAAACTGCAATTTTAGAAATCAATCATATTTTATCATAATAACTTAGTCCGATTGATAAGCCTCCCTTGAGGGGAGGCTTGGAGGGGCTTTTAACTTATTGACATGATATACGGTTTTGAACAGTCCATGCGCTGGTATGGACCCAAAGATACGGTAAGCCTGCAAGATATTCGACAAAGTGGTTGTACCGCGGTTGTATCCTCTCTTCATCATATCCCGACCGGTGAGGTGTGGAGTGTGGAAGAGATTCGGAAATACAAAAAAAATATTGAAGATGCTGGGTTGGCATGGCATGTGGTGGAGAGTGTGAATGTGCACGAGGACATCAAGCGTCGTACCGGGAATTATCTTCAATATATCGAAAACTATAAAACTACATTGAGAAATTGTGCTCAATGTGGTATCGATGTGGTGACCTACAACTTTATGCCGGTGCTCGACTGGGTACGTACCGATTTGTCGTACACTTTGGCCGACGGTTCCAAGGCAATGTATTTCGATCGGTTTGCGTTTCTGGCATTCGATGTGTTTGTTTTGCAACGCAAAGGAGCCCGCGAAGAGCTGTCGGACGAAGATTTTGAGCAGGTAAAGATAAGCTACGAAAAGATGACTGAAGAGGATAAAAATCGGATTCTCAGCGTAATTCTTTCGGGTATTCCCGGCGAAGGAAAAGCCTTTACGGTAGAATATGTTTTAGAACAATTAGCTAAATATAAAGACTTTGATGCCAATAAAATGCGTGAACATCTCGTGCTGTTTCTCAAAGAGGTGATTCCGGTAGCAGAAGAGGTTGGTGTCAAAATGGCCATTCACCCCGACGATCCTCCCTTTCCTATTCTCGGTTTGCCTCGTATTGCCAGCCGCGAAGAAGATTATGCAGCGCTTGCCGAAGCTGTCCCATCGACAGCCAACGGTATCTGTTTCTGCACCGGATCGCTGAGTGTACGCCGTGAAAATGATCTGGTAAAAATGAGCCGGCGCTTTGCCGATCGCATCCATTTTGTACATCTGCGAAGTACCGAGTGGCTTGACGACAACCGCTTCTACGAAGCCAACCATCTGGAAGGAAGTGTGAATATGTATGGTGTAATGAGTTCGTTCGTCGAAACCATGCAAAAAAGACAGATTTCACTTCCTCTTCGTCCCGATCACGGGCATCAGATGCTTGATGACTTGGCTAAGCCACAAGTTTTCTACGGATACTCTCTTCTTGGCCGTATGAAAGGATTAGCGGAGTTAAGAGGTTTGGAAATGGGCATTGCAAAATCCCTCTATCCTACAAAATAAGATCCTAAGAACATTTACTAAACCATTGGCAGCTTTCTCCTTTTGGAGAAGGCCTGTTCTTGGTTTGCCTAAACTATATGTCATGAAACAACTGTTTTTTATCTGTCTGATTTCAGTATTACAAGTAGTTACGCTTTCTGTTCATGCTACCGGTAGTTATGTAAAGCATACCTTCGCTGATGATTTTTGTATCGCGAAGCCGGGAACTACAGCATCGTTAATAGTCGATATTCAGGACTACAAAGGGGTGGCGCGTGCCGCTACCGATTTGCAGGCAGACATCGAAAAAGTGGCCGGAATCAAACCTGAACTTTCTAATGTCTTACCCAAGCGGCAACAATTTGCCATTATCATCGGTACCCTTGGTAAAAGCAGGTATATTTCTCAATTGATCCGAACAAAGAAAATCAGCGTCAATTCGATCCGCAATCAATGGGAGGCATTTTCCATGCAAATTGTGAACAAACCCTTCCCGGGTATCGATCAGGCATTGGTTATTGCGGGGAGCGATAAGCGGGGAGCCATTTATGGTATTTACGATCTCTCGTCACAAATAGGGGTCTCTCCCTGGTACTGGTTTGCTGATGTAACTCCTCAGAAACAGAACATCCTTTCGATTTCGCGCGACTTTCGCAAAGAAGATCGCCCGGCGGTGAAGTATCGCGGTATTTTTATCAACGACGAGGCTCCGGCTTTGAGCAGTTGGATAAAAAACACCTACGGAACCGTTAAACCAAGCAAATATCCGTTAATCCCGAATGATATTCCAAACTGCAATCATCAATTTTATACTAAGGTATTCGAGTTGCTCCTGCGCCTGAAAGCCAATTATCTCTGGCCGGCGATGTGGGCAAACGATTTTAACGAAGATGATCCCGAAAATCCCCGTCTTGCCGACGAATACGGGATCGTGATGGGTACTTCGCATCAGGAACCGATGTTGCGCTCGCAGCAGGAGTGGGACAGACGTTACTTTAAAACATTGGGAAACTGGGACTACACCAAATATCCCGATACTCTTGAAAATTTCTGGCGCGAAGGCGTCAGGCGCAATAAAAGCTACGAAAGCATTATTACAATGGGACTTCGGGGTGCCAACGATTCGGAGATGAAGGGAGATATGAAAAGCAATATTGCAATGGTAGAGGGAATTGTGGCTAAGCAACAAAAGATATTACGCGAAGAGGTCAATCCGGATATTACTAAAATTCCCCAAATGTGGTGCCTGTACAAAGAGATACAGGGCTACTACGAGCATGGTATGAAGGTGCCCGATTATGTAACTCTTTTGTGGAGTGACGATAACTGGGGAAATATTCGTCGTTTGCCCTCCGCCGAAGAGCGTAAACGCAGCGGTGGGGCTGGCATCTACTATCATGCCGATTATGTGGGAGGCCCCCGTAGTTACAAATGGATCAACACGCTTCCTGTAACCAAAATATGGGATCAGATGGGCAAAGCATACGAATATGGTGCCGATCGCGTCTGGATTATGAATATCGGTGACATAAAACCACTCGAAATTCCGATGGATTTCTTTCTTACATTGGCCTGGAATCCGCGTAAATGGAATAAAGACAACATTGCCGAGTATACCCAAAAATGGGCAGCTTCTCAGTTTGGTGATGAACAGGCAAAACCGGTAGCTGATATTATTGACAAGTACACAAAATACAACGGCTGGATCAAGCCCGAATTGCTCTCCGCCACAACATTCAGTCTGGTCAACTACCATGAAGCCGAAACGGTTGTCGCTAAATGGAAAGCCATCTCAGACAGGGCAGATTCGATCTATGCCTCGCTTGATAAAGATAAGAAAGATGCCTTTTTTCAACTTGTGCTCTATCCGGTGAAGGCCTCCTATACGCTTAATAATCTCTATTTCAACTTGTCGAAAAATCATGTCTATGCTTCGCAAGGAAGGCTTTCGGCTAACGATTATGCACTGAAAGTAAAGGGATTGTTTGCCGCAGACTCTTTGTTGACGGTTGCTTATCACACTCAGGTGGCCGGAGGAAAGTGGAATGGAATGATGAATCAACCGCATATCGGTTACCGGGGCTGGTCCGATCCGAAACGAAATATAATGCCGAAGCTGGAATCTGTAAAACCAGATGAGGCCGAAGCGATAGGCGTTGCCGTTGAGGGTAGCATGGCTGCCGCTAATCAGCAAAAGCCAGACACCTTGCCTCAGTTTAGCAACTATTCGCGTGAGAAGCACTATTTCGATATCTATGCCAGACAAACCGGTACTCATACCTTTTCGGTAGAACCGCAACAATCATGGATCATTCCATCGGTAACCGGGGGTAGGGTAGGTGATGAACAGCGAATAGACATAACTATTGACTGGAACAAGGCTCCGAAGGGAGAGAATCGGTTCGGAGAACTCCGGATTAAGTCTGGAAGTCAGCTTTTCAATATTGCGGTTCCGCTATTCAATCCTGCGTCTCCGCAAAGAGAATCGGTGCATGGATTTGTAGAATCGAACGGATATGTTGCGATGGAGGCTTCACATTACAGCGTCAATAAGGCAGCAAACGGAGTACAATGGCAGTCGGTTCCCGATTACGGACGTACCAGCTCTTCAATGATGCCCTTGCCCGTGACAGCACAAAGCGTTACCGATTATCGTAAAGCGCCGGTGCTGGAATACGATTGTTACCTGTTCACAACAGGTAAAATAGAAGTCAACACCCTTATAGCCCCAACGCTGAATAACCTGCCCGATGCCGATATGCGATTTGCCGTTGCCATTGATGATGAGCAACCGCAGGTGGTTGAGTTACCCCGCATCAGTATTACCGGTACAGGTGATAATCAAACGTGGAGTCAATCGGTTATAAATAGTATCCGGGTATGTAAAACAGAGCACACTATTCAATCGCAGGGTTATCACAAAGTGAAAATCTTTATGATCGACCCGGTTGTAACCCTTCAGCGGATTGTACTCAACACTGGTGGCCTTAAGAAAAGCTTCTTTTTCCCTCCCGAAAGCCCGGTTTATAATGTTAAAAACGATATAAATTGATACTTGTTTAAGTATATTACGAGTTGAGAATAATATGATTATTGTTGTCGAAATTGCGAATGTTTCTATGTAGCACATAATTAGATATATAGTTTTGATTGATCTTTGAGATTAAAAATCGGATAAGTAGCCGATGTGTTAACATTTGATTCAAAATCTATAATAAATGAATCAATTCTGATATTCATGTAACGAAATTATCAGAAGTTGTTGCTTATTTATCCCCCTCTTATGGGCGCATTATCTACTTTTGTAAAGCGATGTTAGCCCAAAGCACAATTCATGAATTAATTAAGTCATGCAAATTGTTAATTTTAATCTCTAATTTTTCAATCATGAAACAAACTTTCAGATGTCTCAAAGTACAGGGGATGCTATTCCTGTTACTTTTGTTTTCAATTCCCGCGTTTGGACAAACAATAACGGTTCGGGGGACTGTTAAGGATGTTAGTAACGTAGGTTTACCTGGGGTGAATATCAAACTTCAGGGTGCTACAAGTGGCACAATCACTGATGCTGATGGTAGATACTCAATCTCAGTACCTTCCAAAGGAAAACTTACTTTCTCTTTTGTGGGTTTCAAGAGTCAGACCATTAATGTTGATGGAAATACTTCCATTAATATTGTAATGGAAGATGATTCAAAAACATTAAATGAGCTTGTCGTCGTCGGTTATGGAACTGTTAAGAAATCTGATGTAACGGGTTCTGTTACATCAGTAAAAACAGAACAACTGATGGCTTCCGCTCCGACAAATATCCAGTCGGCTCTTCAGGGAAAAGCTGCCGGTGTTGTCATCAGTACGCAAGGAACAGGAGTTAACGCGGTACCTAATATTCGTGTACGAGGGAACCGGTCAATGACAGCTTCTTCCAATGACCCATTATTCGTAATTGATGGGATTCCTTCAAATGGAGGTATTGAGTTATTAAGCCCTAACGATGTTCAATCAATTGAGA
>CAZFTY010000108.1:0-7046 GCA_964521835.1 uncultured Microbacter sp. | reverse complement strand
GTGGTGGACGTAACTACCAGATTGCATTCAATCAACCGGTTGATGCGGAAAATCTCCGTTCTACGTTGAAAGGCGCATTCGGTGGCAATGTGAATGTTATTGCCATTGGTACCAGCGGAAAAGAGGTTCGGGTTTCTACCAACTACGAAATCACTAACCGTTCGGTTTCGGTGGATGATGAAATAGAAACAAAGCTCTACACCAGCCTGAAACCTATGTTGGGAAGCAATATCACAAGAGATCAGTTTGTGAAAAAACATATTGTAAGTTCGCAAAAGGTAGGTCCTGCTGTGGCTGAAGATATAAAGGTGGCCGCTGTTTGGGCTATTATTCTGGCTGTATTTGGTATCGCCCTTTACATCTTCCTTCGTTTCCCAAGCTACACCTTCTCTATCGGAGCTTTGGTTTCGCTGATCCATGATGTGCTGGTGGTATTGGGTCTCTATTCGTTGCTCTACACTATTATGCCATTCTCGCTCGAAATCGACCAGGCATTTATAGCGGCGATTTTGACGGTTATCGGGTTCTCCATCAACGATACGGTGGTAATCTTCGACCGTATCCGTGAATTTATCAAGCTCTACCCGAAACGTGAAATCAGTTCGTTGATGGACGATGCTATGAACCACACGCTGCGTCGTACTATCAATACAACGGTGAGTGTAATCTTAGTATTGCTGGCAATCTTCATCTTCGGTGGAGACGTAATCCGGGGCTTTGTATTCGCGTTGCTGATTGGTGTTGTAACCGGTACCTATTCATCTATTCTGGTAGCATCTACCATTGCATACGATGTTCAGGTTTGGCACGCAAAAAGACAACAAAGAAAGAAACTGGCATAAGCCTGTTCTGATAAATATGAAAGCCGCTCTTGTAAATCAGGAGCGGCTTTTTTTATGTGTTGGAAAATGGATCTGATCTTCTGTACAACGGAGATAATCTGTTCTTTGTTTACGATCTGATTTGCCCGTTGCCGGTAATCACCCATTTGTAGGTAGTCATTTCCTGCAATCCCATCGGGCCGCGTGCATGAAGCTTTTGGGTGCTGATGCCGATTTCGGCTCCCAGACCAAACTGAGCGCCATCTGTAAAGGCGGTAGATGTATTGGCATAAACACATGCGGCGTCTATCTGCTGTTGGAAGGAGGTAATGCGTAGCTTGTTCTCACTTACAATCGCTTCGCTGTGTTTTGAGCCGTATTTGGCAATATGATCGAGCGCTTCGGTAAATGTGCCGACCGTTTTGATGGCCATCTTGTAATCGAGAAATTCGGTGCCATACTCTGCTTCCGATGCCTCTTTCAATAACCGATCAGGGTAAAAGCCTTTCAGCGAACCATACGCCTGTTCGTCGGCATAGATCACCACATTGGAATTGATCAGGGAGGCGCACAACATAGAGAGGTCGTGGATGCGGCTGGCATGTACCAAAAGGCAATCGAGCGCATTGCATACGCTCACACGACGTGTTTTGGCATTGTTGACGATGGCAGCCCCTTTCTGCAAATCGCCGAATTCATCGAAATAGGTGTGGCAAACACCGGCTCCCGTTTCAATAACCGGCACCCGAGCGTTATCACGCACATGTTCGATCAGTTTTTGGCCTCCACGCGGTATGACCAAATCGACCTGACCGACGGCATGAAGCAGTTCGGTAGTCGTTTCATGTCCGGAAGGTAACAGCGTTACAATATCGGGATTCAGTTCATACTTCACCAACACCGCCCGAATCAGTTCCACAATAGCGCTATTTGAATTTTGGGCATCGCTGCCACCCTTGAGGAGGCAAACATTTCCCGATTTCAGACAAAGCGAAAAAACATCGAAACTTACATTGGGACGAGCCTCGTAAATAATGCCGATTACGCCAAATGGAACGGTAATCCGTTTGATATTAACGCCGTTTGGTCGTACAATATCAGACAACACGTGTCCTAACGGAGAGGGCAAAAGAGCCACATTTCGTAGGTCGGCGGCTATGCCTTCGATCCGTTCGGCCGTCAGTTTCAACCGGTCGTATTTTGGGTCTGTCGGATTCATCCGGTCGAGGTCCTTCCCATTTTCCTCAATAATATGAGCAATTTGGGCTACCGCTTCATCGGCAATGGCATTCAGAACACGATTGATAGTAGCATCCGTAATTTTGGACAACTCCTTCTTTGCCTGATGTGCATTTTCAAAAATGGTTGTTAATGAATTCATTGTTGAACGTATTTGTGTGAGGATGAGTGAAATTCACTAAATCGAATTACAAATCTAATACTGTTTCTGCAATTTCCGACGAAACCGGCTGATTTATTGTAGAAATTAGTGTTTCCGGTTGTACCAGACAATTATTCGTTTTACCTCATTCTTAAGATTTTGACTGATAAGTTCACGCCACCACTTCCACCGGTTGTCTGTCCAGCGCTGAGGGTGTGTTGTAAACATAATTCTATCGGGTAACATTCCGCGGGAAACTGCCTCGATGATATCGCCGGTAGTATGAAATTGGGTTAAATCAGATCCTTCTATTTTATCGCGAATATTATATTTTTGTCCGTTCCAGCAGCGTCCGGTATCTGTGAGATAGGTTAGCTCGTTAAAATCGATGTCGAAATAGGGCTCGCCGATTATACCCCAACGTCGATAGTCGTACTTTTTCCACAGATCGCGATTATCATGCAACGATGTAGGGCTACCGTGCATACAAATGGTTTGCACCGGATAAAAGAGGCGAAAATAGACGAGGTTTTCTTCAAAAATTCGGATCGCCTTATGCGTATCTCCCTTGGTAAGGCTCAATTCTTCGTAGTGATACCCTATTTCGTGATTCAAAGCTATAATTTCCTGTATCACCTCCGGACAATTGAACGTCGGTGTTTTCCGAAAATAATAGCTGCTACGAATTCTCCTGGCCTCTTCAATCTGAGCACACTGGAGTGAATGCGAAGGGCGGGCATCCACGTCGTGTCGCAATATGACAAACCGTCCCTGACGATTGCCCTGACAATACTCTTCAAATGTTCGGAATTCATATCCGTGCTGTTGCAGCGCAGACAGTAATTCGTCGTATTTGGACCATGTAAAATCTTTGTTCAACATCATTGTACAGAGGTTTTATGCCGGATCGGGTTTGCCGGCGTTTTCCAGATAATGCTCAATAAAGTCAACCAGAAAGCCTGTAGTATCGATACGTTCGGATAAAAATTTAGCTTGTTTCTGCTGCCATTGCATCTTCAAATCGGGTTGCTGCAGCAGTGTCTCTATCTTTTCGAGCATCCGGTCGAAATCGTTGGGTTGATATCCGAAAGCGAGTCCGAAATTGTGTTCCAGATCTTCAATGCAACTCAGCTCTCCCACCAACGTATTGCAGCGAAAAGCAGGTGTTCCCAGAATGGCAGCCTCCGAAGTCATGGTCTGGCTATCGCCTACAAACAGAGTGGCAAATGCCAGTAAATCGTGTATTTTCTCCGGCGATACCGCCAGGCGATAAGGCTCCAGTTCCCTTTCCATCTCTCGTTCGGTAGTGATAAAAATCGTACCGTATTTTTTCAGCAAATCGACTAAGCGAAGCTTCTGATCCAACGAAAGGCCATGTACATTGCCGTCGTGGTGGGCTTTGAACGCATTGAACCGCAATACAAAATAGCGTTCTGTCGTTCCGATGCCAAGTAAGCGAAGCGTCTCCTCATTCGGAGTAAAACGGTCGGGATGCAGATAGGCCAACTCGTGGGTGCCTTTGTAAAAAACCGCATTTTTTGCTCTCCGGTTTCCAACCAGTGCGATCGGCGATAGCACGGTGTTGCAAAACGGATGTACGTGGCGGACAACCAAAGGCTCCACTTTGTCGTCATCATCATCCAGAAAGATCGATTTCATCCGGCAAAAACGGGATGCCTGAGCAATCGAAACCGACGACCCGACTCCGATGTCGATCCGTTTGCGGATAGCCAGTTGCCAGATAAACCAGTCATAGTGTAACTGCATAAAGGCTTTGCCAATCAACGAGTCGCGTTTTTTTCCGGTCAGCGACAGATAGGCGATACCTTCGTTATCCAATAGCTGTTTGGCTGCAGGAATATCTTTCACCGTGACAGTAACTTCATGCCCGTGCTGCTTCAGAATACGAATCGTATGCTTCAGCAGATGGACATGTGCCGGATGATTTATATCGAATAAAATATTCATAAATACGTTTCAATGCATTCGCTGCCACAATCTGAAAGCTATTTTCATCATGCCGAACACCAGTTTGTTGTGGGGCAATTCATACCGCCCGAAATTAACCAGCTCGCCGCCGAATTGCATTTTGTAATTGCGTACTCCGTACGGCACTCCCGGCTTACCGGCACCACCGAAATCGAACAACTGAATGTGTTCCGCCTGAGCAATACGAAAAATCTCCCAGGGTAAAATGTCGTTGGGGTTAAAGGAGTAATATTTTCGGAAACTCCCGGCATACCAGTCGTAAAAACGTCCGTTAGAGGCCAAAATGAACATGGCACCGGCTAATTTTTCCTCACTGAATGTGCCATAAATACGCAGCATTCCGTTATCCTGCATCTGCACGAAGGCATTTATAAACAACTGTTTGTCAGCTAAAGGTAACTTAGCCCGTTTATAGACCTCCATCAGAATGGAATAAGCTTCATCCGCATCACTCTTTGTTGTGAGTCGTCTTACGGTCAATCCTTTTCGTTGAGCTTGCCTGATATTATTCCGTTTGCGGCTTTTTACCCCTTTCCACAACTCCTCTTCGGTTTGAGTCAGATCGATCAGGATATTCAGATGATCTTCGTAAACAGCCCCCGCATCGGCAAAAGCGTTTTTCATTTTGCCCGGTTCAAAAAGATTCCGGAATTGAGAATAGACCACCCGGGTCTGCTTGTTTTCGGCATAGTCCTTCAGAATAAGAGAGGCAAGTTCGGGATCATCCTCTTGTACCAGCGGCCCACCCGCAATGACAGCCCGGGATGTCATCGTTCCCAGTAGCCCTCCATATACCTGATGGATAATGACGAGCATCACACCGACCATCGAACCGGCACTGTCAAACAGCGCGATAACAAACGGGCGGAAACCCTTCACATTCTGATGAATTTCATAATATTCAGGTGTTTGGAAAATAGTGCCGTGGGGATGATTCGCAACGAAATCGGCCCACTGCTTCCGGTCAATATTCTCCAATCCGCAGGTCGTATGGTAGGTATCATTCTTTTTTTGACTCATCGTGCACACATCTTTGATAAATTCGGATCAATTCACCGGCTATCCGGTCGTCCGTCAAACCCAATTGCTGTATCTTTTCTCTACCCACTGTTCTGCCTTTGTCGGAAGCGAAACGAAACGCCTCCTGCAAACCTGAAGTTACCGATTCCACCTCAAACGAAGTGATATAACAGCCTTCGACTCCTTCGGTAAGTTGTTTCACATCGCCCACATCTGTTGAGACTACCGGACAATTACATGCCATAGCCTCTTTGATAAATTGAGGCGAGCCTTCGGTAAAAGAGGTCATCAGCGCCGCATCAGCCGCATTCAGGGCCAGATTGACCTCGTCACGATCAAAGCCTTTCAATTCGATCAGTTGTGCCTCCGGAATGTTCTGTACGGCTTGCTGCGCGAGCGGATAATTTTTTACTTCTACGTCGCGGGTTCCGGCAAAAAGGATATACGCATCCGTGTCATTCCACCCCAGCTGCTGCCGGGCTATCTTTTTCTCAACCGGGCAGAACCGGCTCATATTTACCCCGCAAGGTAATACGGCATAATGCCGGCGAGGTTTGGCTATTTCGACTGCTTGCCGCGATACAAAGATAGCATACCGTGATAATCGTATCGCCCATCTTGACCATCGAAAAACACGGGGATCGTTGATGTCGCTGCCGTGAAATGTGGTAACAACCGGTACTTTGCGCTGAAGATTTGCCAGCAATCCCGAGAGTCCGTAATGCGCGTGAATAATATCCGGTCGTAATGCCGCGATGGCTGATTTCAACCCAGGCAAAGCATCCAGATAGCCCTTAATGCCCTTCTTGCGAATCAGATAGAACTCCACCGTTTGCCCGCAAGCCAACAGACTATCGGCCTGTTCCTTAATAAACGGAGCGACCTGTTGATTGGTAGCGCTGCAAACAATAAGAATTTTCATGCAGATTCGACGGCTAAAGTGAACAATTCCACAAAATTAATAAAATTATACCATTCTTCTCTCCGAACACACAGAAATGGTTAATCTATTTCTCAATTAAGAAAAAATCTGCTGTATAACATATTCTGCACTCTAACGGACAAAAATAAATCCGTAATTTTGTAGTATATCATTAATTTATCATTGAATTTTTTTCAGACATATAAACCACTAACTATGAACACAAAAGAATTAAAGCAGGCATTTGAGACCGCTTATGGGGCAGCTCCGGATGCTGTTTACTTTTCACCGGGACGGGTTAATCTGATTGGCGAACATACCGATTATAACGGAGGTTCTGTATTTCCGTGTGCGTTGAGTTTTGGCACCTATCTGCTGCTTCGTAAAAACGGAGGCACATCCATAAAATTTAAATCATTGAATCAACCGGAGATTATTGAACTCACGCTTGATAAGCTAACGACCCCGCTTGAAAAGATTTGGGTTAACTATCCCCTGGGAGTTTTTGCTCAGTTCATCAAACGTGGTATAAAAATAGAAGAGGGATTTGATATTCTGATCTGGGGAAATGTCCCCAACGGAGCCGGATTATCTTCATCAGCTGCATTGGAAGTGGTTACCGCCTATGCCCTGAACGATCAATTGGGAGCCGGATTCAACCGTACGGTTCTGGCCCAGATCGGCCAAAAGGCGGAACACGAATTTGCCTTTGTGAATTGCGGCATTATGGATCAGTTCGCTTCGGCAAACGGAGCCAAAGACCATGCCATCCATCTGAATTGCGATACCCTCGAATTTGAATTGGTGCCGGTAAAACTCGACGGCGTTAAAATTTTGATATCCAATACGCACAGTCCTCATAAACTCGATTCGGGGGCTTACAATCAACGCGTTGCCGAGTGCAAAAAAGCGG
>CAZFTY010000107.1:0-7076 GCA_964521835.1 uncultured Microbacter sp. | reverse complement strand
TCATCTTATTGACAGCTACGAAATGTTTATCCATTTCTCACAGCACACCGTGCGGTAGCGGCATCAGTGTTTTTTTTGCAAAAGCATAAATTTGTTCTGTTGTTGAAAAACTTGAATTTAGCATATCAGTAATCATTTTCAATACTCCTATTTCTTTTTCCCAATTACCCTGATTATTTATTATAACATTTTCAATGTCTTTATTTTCAATAATAAATCCCAGCAACATTATTTCATTCTTAATTTTCGATGCAACAATATTTGGTTTTTCTCCCATTGCAAGATACATTAAAATCGTCCAAAGAGTTTTATCTGCAATATTTATTTCAACATCAGGAAGTGCAAAGTTTTGTTCAAATGATTGGTAGTCAAATCGCGTCTTAGCACTATCTGTTATCAGGTCATAAATATCCTCTTCTTGAATGTTCTGATTGTCAAAGCCTGCTTTATTATCACAACATTCCATTTCATCGAAATAATAAATCTTATGATGTATAATGTTCCAACCATCAAAATATAAATGCAAAATTGGACCAGATTCATCTGTTGGAAGCAATAAAGTTTCGTATAACAATTCCCATTTAGAAGCATTTTTTTCTGGAAGTCTAATCTCTCTAACCATATGAACTATTCCAAGAGAACTAATGTCTTGTCTAAAATATTTTTGTTCGGACAATAACTCTAAATATTTTTCAACTTGAGTAGAAACTTTTTCATTTTCTTGATATAGTTCCCAAAATGCAATATCATAATCCGTAATATCTTCATAATTACGGTCAACATTGCCATTTAGCAAATTTTCAACAATTTCTTCTTTACAATAAAAACCTTCATTTTCTAATGATCGTATCTTCTTATGAATAGATTTTACAAAGTCTTCTGTATTTTTCATTCCATTTTCTATTAGTTGAATTATTTAATCATTTGGGAATATAGGGCATTGTGCTTTAGCGTGTATATTTAATCTATCGACATATTTTGAAAGTGTATCAACATATTTTTGCCTCCATGTAATTACGTCTTTACGTCTATACGTGACTATCCATGAAGGGTGATTTAAACAAGTTCCTATTTCTGCTCTTATCTTTTGCTGATTCTTTAGACTTTCAAGTTCATACAAAACAGTCTTCGAAAGAGGAATTATGTAGTCTGGATTTATCAAATCCATTTCTTCTACAAATTTGTCAATAAGGCAAATTGCAATTTCTGTAGAAATGTCCTTCTCATAGTAATTGACGTTTTTGGATTTGTCGATTCTTGAAAAACCAAACCACGAAATATTTGTAACATAAAAGTATTTGTAAAATGTCTCTATTCCAAACTGCTGAATAACAGAGAAAAAAAAATTTGCAGATTGTTCCCTGTCTTTTTTGTTTATATCGGGAAGCATGTTCGAAAGTGACTCAAAGTCAATAAATGGTATTCCTGTTAGTCCTGCGCCATTTCGCCCCGGATTAATACCACAAATTACAATCTTGGGTGAATTAGGTTCAACATATTTCTTGTGAAACTCAATTATATTATTCTTATTATCAATGAAATCAGAAAGTATTTTAACATTCTTACTTTTCAACGTTTCAGAATATTTCTCTTTAAAGATCATGAAAAAATCAAAATATTCTTGCACAATTGTTTTCATTCTTTATATATCCTTATTCTTCCCGGCTGCCCCACGAGTCTCCCTTGTAGCTAAGTTCTGTTCTGCTAATTATTCAGATCTCAATATGCCGTTTGATTCTGTCCCGTCGGATTTAGACTTACAAGTGTTTGGAAGATTTTCTACAACATTCAGCCTTCCCTCCCCAAACTAACCCGCCTGTAACCTACTCTTTGGCTCAAAATATTTACGTTTCAAATCTACCCATTTCTTTTTGCATTATCACAAATTGGCTTAATTTAAATTTCATGTTCTTGTGTTTTTTGTTCCCGGACAAGAATTTTATTCCGGCAGAATAATCTACATCCGGAGATTCCCGATTGCCGTCTGCTTTAGCTGACGGAATAAAAAGCTGCTCTCTTCGCGTGGACTTTAGCCCAGCTACATTTCGGCTAAAGCCGGGTCTGACATTGATGTCCTGCTATCCGTCGGTTGAAACCGACGGCAATGAAAGAATTCAGTGTTTGTGAGAACATTCCTCAAAAGCAGCATAAAAGCCCATGAAACGACCATCTTAAAATGATTGTTTCACGGGCTCTCTTTCAGATGAAACCTCTTCGCAGGTTTATTTTCTTGGCGGTTTTCTATGGATAGGAATACCCTACGGGGACAAAACCTGCCAATTGCACAGTTTACCCCCCCCAAAAAACCGGGTCAGCCAGCCAATGAAAATACACGTGTTAGTTGATTTTCTTTTTATTTGTTAAGTTGGTTATAATCGGTCTCGTAGCTGTTCGCTCTGTATGCTTTATAATTCTCAAAAGACTTTTTTACATGGTCATTTCAATTAATGGTTTCTCTTTTTCTGAATTATTATAAACTTGAGCTTTCACTTTGTATTCACTCGAAAACACATCAAAATCAGGGTTCTTTTTCAGTCGTTCAAAATCTTTCATGACTATATTTAAACATTCTTCTAAATTCTCGGATAAAGCATTTGAGTCTTCAAGCCAAAATAGTTTGTTCTTTATTACGAGAGTTTCATTGTTTTCCTTGTTGATTATTATATTTTCGTAATTCCAAACTTTCCCAGCTTCTAAAACTTTTATTCCGTCTAAGATTTTGCGGTCCTCATTTAGGTCTAAATATATGTTGTCTATTCTTTTATACTGACTTAGTCCAAAGAATAATCCTCCAATACTAAAAACAGTTACAGAAACTATAAACCCGGATAAATCCATATTCTCTCTATGGAAATGGCTGTCAAGTAAGAAAAATAATATTCCAGTCGGAATGCCCCAAAAAACTGTTCCGTGCAGAAAGACATAGAGAAACTTTCTATCTCTTCGTTCTTTCCATTTGGTATAAAATTTCTCTTGTTTTGCATTTAATTTTTTCATAATCTGAGATTTTAAAATTCGATGTTCTTTGTAGTCAGTCGCGAAATCATATTCGACTGTTACAGTTGCAAATTATCTTCAGGAGCAACTCTTTCTTTTTCTTCACTTACACCTAACACGTATATCTGTGAAACTGAAATTTGAATATGTTTAGTAAATTGTACGTATTCAACCCGTTAATGATGCAATTTGTTTGTTTTTATTCTCTATCAAGTTCTCTGCCCGTCGGCATCGCAGCTCCACCAATACGGATTTTTCACAAAGCTTACCATTCCACACCAGCCTAACCCGCCTGTAACCTGCTCTTTGGCTCAAAATATTTACGTTTCAAATCTACCCATTTCTTTTTGAATTATCACAAATTGGCTTAATTTAAATTTTATGTTCTTGCGTTTTTTGTTCCCGAACAAGAATTTTATTCCGGCGGAATAATCTACATCCGGAGATTCCCGATTACCGTCTGCTTTAGCTGACGGAATAAAAAACTACTCTCTCCGCCTGGGCTTTAGCCCAACAGCATTTCGGCTAAAACCGGGCCTGACATTGATGTCCTGCCATCCGTCGGTTGAAACCGACGGCAATGAAAGAATTCGGTGTTTGTGATAACATTCTTCAAAAGCAGCATAAAAGCCCATGAAACGACCATCTTAAAATGATTGTTTCACGGGCTCTCTTTCAGATGAAACCTCTACGCGGTTTTATATTGTTTCTATTGCGTTATGTTTTTGCCACCAATTTGTTGACCAGCGGATTAGCATACATCTCCAGCAGTTTGAAACGGAGAAATGCTTCGTCTTTGTTTGGCAAATCGATCTTTGCTATCCGTTCGTCGATGTATTTCAGAAAAGCGGCTTCGGCCTCAGGAGTATACCCTCCCACCTGTTTCCCGGGATAGAGTTGGTCGTAGGCTATGCGATTGGTATCGAATATCTCGTAGTTGCTGTGAATCATCCGGTCGATGAGTGCGGCAATAGCGGCAAACTGTTCGCCACGGGGCAGCGCCGGCATCGCTTTGATGCGGCCGGCAATGTTTCCTGCAAGGCGGTACATGATCTTTCCCTTGTAGCCCATAATGCCGGTTTGCATGTTGAGCAAGTCGTCTGCGGGGTTTTTCTTATACTCCGGATTATCTCTTTTCTGCTGAAACTCTTTCGCTTTCAGGAAGTCACACGGATCGTATTCGTACGAAATGGTGAGCGGACAGATGTTAAGACTACCGAGATTATCGGTGATGGAGCCTTCGCCCGACATGTTAAGCATCTTCAAAAGACTCTCCTGCGTGCGGTCGTTGCCATCTTTGGCACGCCCTTCGCGCTGTGCCAGCCAAATAGACTGGTGCTTTTCGCCAAGCGCGTAACGCATGTATTCCGACAGGTGTTGCGAGGCCATCAACTGGCTCCGCCCGCTGACACCCCGGCGAACGATAAAACTCTTATTCAACCGAACCAATGTTTCGATCCAGGGATAGATCAGCAGGTTATCGCCGATAGCTATTTCCACGGTATCGAACCCTGCATCGAGGAGTTCGACACAGAGAAAAGCAGAGTCGAGCACAATATCCCGGTGATTCGAGATAAAGAGATGGCTGATCGATTTATCAAGTTTCCCGGCACCTTCCAGCTCGATTCCTTTGCTTGTCTTTGCTTCGAGTTTGCGCAAAAAGGGATAGTCGATCTTCTTCTGAAAATCATCTACCGTCCGGACACTTTGAAAAAGAGCCTTCACCTCTTCGATCGGCAAATTGGAGAAGAGATAGGCCAGCACGCCCACAAAACGGGGTTCTGACAACAGGCTGTTGACGGCATCGGGTACCTGCTCGCTGTGGAGCGGACAAATATCGTTGAATTGTTCCGGATTCGTTTCCATTATCGGGGATAAATTTTTGAGACGTGCAAAGATACGAATTATATGACGATTCGTAAAAGGCGGATTATATACATCAACCCCCAACCCCCTCAAGGGGGCTATAACAGCGCAAAATGAGAGTGATTCATAATATGGTGTACCGACCTCTCCTCCTAACCTCCTCGCCAAAGGCGAGGAGGAACACGACAGTAATACAATGAGATATACCTCACTAATACAGATGCGAAGCCCCTCTCTTCGGGAGAATTAGGTCTTTCAGAGGGAACAACACTGCCAGCGAAGTTTAGCTCTATATAACAATCTATTGCTAAAATGGCAGATTTGGAATGGCCTTGTCCGGGGAGCCAAAAAACAATGGACAATTTAGCTTGACGAGCGCTAGTTTTTTGAGTGAAGCGGACACAGCCTTGACTTTTTTGCTTTCTTTTTGCGTCAAGGCAAAAAGAAAGTCGGGGTCACAGGGGTGGAAGCCCCTTATCTAATTCTTAAATGCGTAATCCAAGTGAATATGGTTGTTGCAAACGGGCTATTCGTCCAAAAAATAGTAACTTTGCACTACTTTTCGTGTCAGGCTCTTTGCGGTGCGAATATCTCGATTTTTAGCAGTAAATAGTATGGATATCACAATTTTAGGCATAGAATCTTCCTGCGACGATACATCGGCCGCAGTGATCCGGAACGGCATTATGCTTTCCAACGTAACGGCCAATCAGGACGTACACAAGGCTTACGGGGGCGTTGTGCCCGAACTGGCATCGCGCGCTCACCAACAAAATATTATTCCGGTAGTACATGCGGCCCTGACCAGAGCCGGCATCAACCGTGAGGATCTGAACGCGGTGGCCTTTACCCGCGGCCCCGGACTGATGGGTTCATTATTGGTAGGCACCTCGTTTGCCAAAGGGTTTTCGCAGTCGCTGAACATTCCGCTGGTGGATGTAAACCACCTGCAGGGACACGTGTTGGCTCATTTTATTCAGGAAAAGGATGTGCCGTTCAATCCGCCGAAATTCCCGTTTCTCTGCCTGCTGGTGTCGGGCGGTAACTCGCAAATAGTACTGGTAAAATCGCACTTCGAAATGGAGGTCGTAGGACAAACCATCGACGATGCTGCCGGCGAGGCCTTCGATAAATGTGCCAAGGTGATGGGACTTCCTTACCCCGGCGGCCCGGTAATCGACCGTCTGGCAAAAGAGGGCGATCCGAAAGCATTTACACTCAACAAACCATCGATAGAGGGTTACAACTACAGTTTCAGCGGATTGAAGACTTCGTTTCTGTACATGATTCGCGACGAACTGAAGAAGAATCCGAATTTCCTCGAAGAGCGGAAAAACGACCTGTGTGCCGTATTGCAAAGCACCGTGGTGGATATTTTGATGCAAAAACTGCGGAAGGCGGCAAAGGAATTGAGAATTAACGAAGTGGCTGTTGCCGGAGGTGTTTCGGCCAACTCGGCGCTACGCAACGCTTTTGTGGAACACGGAGAGAAATACGGATGGAACGTCTATGTGCCCAAGTTCTCTTTCACCACCGACAACGCCGCGATGATTGCCATCACAGGATATTACAAATTCCAAAAGGGAGAGTTCTGCGACATTTCATTACCTCCTTTTGCCAAGGCGGTGATTAGTTAGAGGTGCGCAACTACAGAGAAGCAATCAACCGATAAAGAACAATTGATTATGTCCAACGCAATGATGAGGCTTATACTTTTTATAGCAATAATCGGATTGGCATCCGGTGGACAAGCTTCGAATCATAAGCGTAGTAATACTTCGCAAGTCTCAAGCGTAAAGAAGATCAGCAAGATTGATAATGCATTGGCATTCATCAATGAATATACCAAAAACGCCAACAAGATGAAACATGCTGTTGGCATTGCAGACTGGGTTAATGCGAATCATTTATCAACAGCAAAATTCAAAAAGGAGCTAAAAAGAATCATTGACGAGGCTTATAAAAATGATCCGGAAGCAGGAATTGATGCTGACCCAATATTTGATGCACAAGACTATCCGGACAAAGGATTTGTAACAGAATCTTTTGACACCGAATCAAATTATCTGATTGTGCGAGGAATAGATATGCCCGATTTCAGAATAACGATGAAAGTTAAGAATGAAAATGGCGTTTGGCTCGTTGATGGATGTGGCAGGGTTAATATTCCAAATAACAAACGAATCAAAGGATAAGAGTAGCAAACAACTGTC
>CAZFTY010000106.1:0-7096 GCA_964521835.1 uncultured Microbacter sp. | reverse complement strand
AAGATAAACAAGCTAAGCATTACGCCGCCGAAAGCGAGTTTGCGGTAAGGAGTAGTTAGTTTCCGGACTATATTTTCCAGCGCATTCATTCCCCGGGTAAAATAGAGAGAGACGAAGCCGCACACGATTCCTAAAACAATCAGATATGGAATCCGGTCGATGGAAAACGGATATGACACCGTAAAGTGAAACATATTGTGATCTCCCAGCAAGAAATAGGTCAAAGAGGCGGCAGTAACCGACGAAATCATAAGCGGAACGACAGATGCCATTGTCATATCCAGCATCAATACTTCAAGGGTAAACAAAACACCTGCAATAGGAGCTTTGAAAATGCCACTGATTGCCCCGGCCGCGCCACACCCCACAAGCAGCATCAGGGTCTTTTGGCTCATTTTAAAAAACTTCCCCAAATTGGAACCGATGGCAGAACCGGTCAATACTGCCGGCGCTTCGGCTCCGACGGAACCACCAAATCCGATGGTAATAGCACTGCCGACTACCGAACTCCACACATTGTGCAATTTAATAATCGCCTTTCGTTGCGAAATTGCATACAATATTTTGGTAACTCCATGGCTGATATCGTCGCGTACAATATTTCGCACAAACCATCCGGTAATGAAGATACCGATAACCGGCAATATCAAGTACCAGTAGTTGGCAGAGTCCAGCGCAAAACGGTGGGTCAAAAGCGTTTGAATGCCGTGAATGGATATTTTTAGTACAGCAGCGGCAAGTCCGGTAAACAATCCGACCAAAACACTGAGAAACAACACAAACTGACGCTCTTTGATGTGTTGTTCTCTCCATGAGATCATCTCGAGATACCTGGTTTTGGCATTTATTTTAATCATAAAACTATACAATCGGTTACAAAATCTCTCTTCAATCTTGTTTTAAGAAGATATTTTGAGATGGGTAGGGAATTTCAATTCCTTCTTTATCAAATCGTTCTTTTATCGCTTTCAGCAAATCACACTTCATCACAAATGCATTCCCGGAGTTGGCAGCCCAGGCCCAGGCACGCAGTTTAATGGCAAAATCGCCAAGCTCCAATACCCTTACCACTACCACCGGCGCGTCGGTTTCTATCTGTTCTTTATTTCTGTTATCGAACAAAAACGGATGTTTCATCGCCTCTTCCCGCATCATCGCCATTGCTTTGTCAATATCGGCATTATAACCGATTCCAACCTCCACGAAAGCACACGCAGGTTGATCTGCAAAGGTTGAATTGATGATAGTGGATGAATTTATGGTAGTATTCGGCACGATAATGCTCCTGTTTTCAGGATCGCGTATGACTGTGTGCCGCAGGGTTATATCTTCGACAACGCCTCTGTTTGCATCAGGCAGAATAACGCTGTCGCTTACCCGGAAAGGTTTGAACAAAATAATAAAAATCCCGCTGATGATATTGGCTACGGATTGTTGGGCGGCAAAACCGATGGCAGCCGTTAAAATGGCGGCTCCGGTCAGCATAGCGGAACCGATACGTTTTAATTCCGGAATTTTATTGAACAGAAACAGAATGCCGGCAACAACTACGAAAAAATTGATGGTGTTTTTCAGAAACGAGTAGTTGGTCGGATCCATTTTCATCTTGGTGGCAGCCCGGGCAAAGGCCCGTTTCAGCAACCAGGAAGACATTTTTACTGCAAAAAAAGTAATGATGATGGCGCCACCAATCCAAATCGCCTCTTCCATCAAGTTCATTGTTCCGTGTCCCATATCGTTTGGTTTCTATTTGTTTTCAAAGAAATATCAAATACTTTCCCGTCAAAAGAATTTCTCTGTATATTTGAACATCAAAAATACAATAAAAAAATGAGCCCACTGTCGATACTGTCCAAATATTATAATACAGACAGTCAATTGTATGCTATTTTGCTTAAACATAGTCAATCCGTCACAAAAAAAGCTGTGGAAATTTCGTTGCGGCATCCCGAACTTCATGCCGATACCGAATTTATTGCCGAAGCGGCCATGCTGCACGACATTGGTATCTTCCTGACAGATGCTCCGCAAATAGCGTGTTACGGTAGTCATAAATATATCGAACACGGATATTTAGGTGCCGACATTCTGAGAAGTGAAGGATTGCCCCGCCATGCATTAGTGTGCGAACGACATACCGGAACGGGGCTGAGTATGGCGTATATAAAGGAGAACAATTTGCCCCTTCCTTTACGCGATTTACAGCCTGTGAGCATCGAAGAGCAAATTATTTGTTATGCCGACAAATTCTACTCGAAATCAAAAAACAATGTTGAATTGCCGGTAGAGACTGTTCGTGAGTCTCTGTCGAAATACGGGCAGGCCGTGCTGAACCGCTTCGATCAATGGCGCGGCATCTTCTTCGCCCTGATGTTGTTAAACTTATAAGCGAACCCAAAGCTCATCAACTCTTTCATCTGAATCTTCGCATTCCGATCGCCCGCGGCTATTACTGCAGTGTCGTAGCGCGGGTGCAGTATGGTGTTGATAGATAAGTAACGGTTCAACTCAAATCCGAACGTCGTTTCCCAATCGATCTCCACTTTATGATAGTTGGTGTAAAACGAAAATCGGGTGGAGACGCTGGCCGTGCTCGATAGTTTACTCGCATATTCTACCTTAATCAGGCTACCGACTTCACTCAGGGTGCGTTTCCCTGACGGTATATTGAAATTCTTCGTATTGTAGTTTGTCGTATCCGAGAAGTAAACATATTTATACGATAGCGGGGTTACCAACACGGATAGCTTTTTCTTGTATTTGTAATCCATACCAATACCGAGGTCGAGTCGTAATGGAGATAAGAAGCCATTGACCTTTGTGGTTGAGTTCAGGGCAGAGTAGGAGGTCAGCGAGTAGGAGGTCAACTCGCCCGAAAGGCTATAGAACCAATTTTCGTAAGCCTTCAATCCGATTTTACTGGATAAGCGAATCTCATTTTCTGTCACCGAATAATGACGTAAGGAATCCGCGCTTTCGCTCTGAATACCGGTCTTCACCGATATCGCATTATCCCATTGAATTCGTTTCTGATCGTCGTAATTGGCGCTTGCTTCAAACGTAAAAAGTGAGGCCAGATTGCTTTTCCCTCCCTGATACCAGTTAGAAGAGGTATAATTCTGAGATAGCAGCATCGCCAGATTTCCTTTGGTAGACCACGGATCTTTTTCAAGGTCAGTCACTTTCATGTTTTTGGGCTTGTTCAGATCAAATTTGCGCCGGATGTACATATCCTTATGTCCCGGCGAGGCAATACGCCTCATAACAAACTGGCTCGGATCCGGAAGATTCCACATATGATCTTTAATCATAAGCGGGTTTTCTGCCATAAGTTTCTCACCAATAGTTTCCCGCATACTATCCATGCGATTCATTACAACAAAACTAAGCGAGAAATAGGATAAAATATTTTTGTCATACCCCGCATAGGTCTTGGGCTTTTGTGCCATAAACGGAGTCAACGGAGGATTGAACCGAAGTTTCATCCCGGTAAAGATGAGGTCTCCAAAAAAAGGATTGCTTTCGTAATAAGAACGATCAGGTAGTATCATGTAATCAATTCCTGATTTTGACATTAAGCTATCGGCAACCGGAATCTTTTGATGCAACAAGGAGAGTGCTATTGAATCGATATTAACATGCAGAGCCTCTTGTTGTACACCTCCCTTTAATTCAATAGGTTGTTGTGCCACAATAAAGCCGGCTACACATTCAAACAAAATACTAAGAACTAACTTCTTCATTGTCTTAAAATCAACTTATAACGGCTGCAAAAATACACATTATTAGCGTGCGTCGGGTATCTTTTCGACCAAAATATTCCCATTTTGAGATTTTATGACGTAGTTTTGTTTATTTTGATTTATTTTGTACCCGATTTTTATGCTAACATTCAAATTTATGCTAAAGTACATACTTTCTCTGTCCTCATTTTTAATTTATTCAACTCTTTTTGCAGCTACTTCCTACTCCGACTTTTTTACGGGAAATGCTTGCAGGGTCGATTTTCATTTTTGTGGAAACGCGCATCAGACCTCGGTTTATCTCGACGGAGTGAAACAGGAGCCCTGCTGGGGCGGACGGCGCAACCATTTGGATGCCGATCTGAATCTGGGTGATTTTCGTTTTAGGGTATTGGACAGCCTTACTCAGAAAGTGATTTACTGCAACGGATTCAGCGCACTTTTTCGCGAATGGCAATCGACTCCTGAGGCCGCCACAACCAATAAAAGTTTTGAACAAGCCATTCAGTTTCCTTATCCGAAGAGGAGTGTTGTGTTATTGATTGAGAAACGAACCGATTTTGATCAGTGGCAGGAGTTGTTTCGTTACAACTTATCGCCCTCCGATAAATTGATCGACAGAAGAGCCCCCCGGACAGTTCCGGTCAACACGATTTGTAAAAACACCACGCCTGACAAAGGTATCGATATTGCTGTCATTGCCGAAGGGTATACCGCCGCGGAGCAGGAAAAGTTTTATAAAGACGCGCAACAACTGCTCAAAAACCTCTGCACACACGAACCTTTTGCTTCGAATAGGGAGCGAATCAATTTGTATGCCATTGCAGCGCCCTCCGAGGATTCGGGAGTGTCCGTTCCGCAGGATTCCGTTTGGAAAAATACGGCTGTCGGATCCAATTTTTATACCTTCTACGAACCCAGGTACCTCACCACACTGAATGTGAAAAAAGTGTACGATTATGCCGCGCTGGTGCCTTACGATGCCATTTACATTTTAGCCAATACTTCCCGCTATGGCGGTGGCGGCATCTACAATTTTTATACGCTGGTAACTGCCGACAATCAGTACACCACACAGGTATCTGTGCACGAGTTCGGACATTCGTTCGGAGGGCTGGCCGATGAGTATTTTTATGAAAAGCAAGATGTTTTGGCCGATATGTACGATCTGAAAAAAGAGCCCTGGGAACCGAATATCACAACGTTGGTAAAGTTCGATGCAAAGTGGAAGACCGACTTGCCGAAGGGTACACCTGTGCCAACACCATCGGTCGATCAGTATAAAAACAGAGTGGGAGTTTTTGAGGGAGGTGGTTATATTACCAAAGGCATGTTCCGTCCGTCGTTCGATTGCAGGATGCGTACAAACTCCTATCCTGAGTTTTGTCCGGTATGCCGGAGCACGATTGAAAGAATGATTCGTTTTTTAACTGAATAACATGGCTCGTCCGTCGGTTTTGATTGCACCTCTCAACTGGGGGTTGGGGCACGCTACCCGTTGTGTCCCGATTATCAGGGAATACCACGCCAAAGGCTACCGTGTGGTTATCGCTGCCGATGGAGATGCGTTATGCTGGCTTCAACGCGAATTCCCGGATATGGCAACCATCGCCTTTCCGGGGTTTCGAATCGGTTATTCGTCGTCAGGTTCGCAACTGTTTGCCATGATGCGACAGCTGCCGAAAATTATTGCCGGTGTCGTGCGTGAACACCGTCGGCTGAAAACGATTATTCAGGAGGAGAATATTCAAACCGTTATTTCCGACAACCGTTTCGGTTTGTGGAACAAACAGGTAAAATCCGTTTATATCACCCATCAGCTGCTCATCAGAGCGCCCTACAGCTGGATGGAACCGATTCTGCACCGGATTCATTTATGGATTATCCGTCATTACGACGAATGCTGGATTCCCGACGTTGAGGGGACAGAAAACCTTTCGGGCGATCTTTCGCATAAATATCCGCTTCCATCCAATGCCCGGTTCATCGGATGGTTGTCCCGGTTTTCAATGCGCGAAAAAGCGGCTTCAAACAAAAACTACACAAATCTTTGCCTTATATCCGGACCGGAACCTCATCGCACTTTATTTGAACAATCAATGATCGAGTGGTTTAAAAACGACCCGGAACCGACCCTGATTGTTACCGGCCAACCGGGGTTACGCACGCAGCTCCGGTCGATCGGAAACATCGATCTGGTTCCTGATATGTCGAGTGGTGAACTGCAAACTTACCTGCTCGAAACTCCCTGTATTTTTTGTCGTTCCGGCTATACGACGCTTATGGATCTCAAAGTATTGGGTAGAAGCGCGATTTTCTTTCCCACACCCGGCCAACCGGAGCAGGAATATCTCGCCGAATTGCATAAAAAATAGAGCGTTCTTTTTCTTACCTTTGCTACGTAATCCTATTTTATGAAGTCTCCAATCTATCTTTCCATACTGGAAGCAGTCAAACAAAAACACAAACTGTTCATTGTGTTGATCGATCCCGATAAATGCGCTGATGATGCCCGTATCCATCAATTTGCCACACTGCTCAATAAGGCCGAGCCCGATCTGGTGTTTATCGGAGGTAGTCTCACCAGCGAATCGACAGCCTGTTTGATAAAGCAGTTAAAGAAGGAGTGCCATATTCCCACCGTACTTTTTCCCGGCAATGCCATACAGTTTACGCCCGAAGCCGATGCCCTGCTTTTTCTCTCCCTTATTTCGGGTCGTAATTCGGATTTTTTGATCGGCCAGCACGTGGTAATCGCCCCTGCTGTCAGACAATCGGGCATCGAAACGATTTCGACAGGATACATTCTGGTGGAAAGCAACGATACGACAGCGGTGGAGTATATCAGCAATACCCGGCCCATACCGCGGCAAAAACCACAATTGGCGGCAGCTACTGCCATCGCCGGCGAATTGCTCGGAAACAAACTGATTTATCTCGAAGCAGGTAGCGGAGCCACTCCTCCCGTGCCTTCCGCCATGATTTCGAGCGTCAAAAAATCGATCACCGTTCCGCTGATTGTGGGAGGTGGATTACGGTCGAATGAAGACATATTGAGAGCGTTACAGGCGGGAGCTGATGCTGTTGTCGTGGGAAATGTTTTGGAAACCGACCCTGGAAAGATGCTCGATTTTGCCAAAACAATTAAAAATTTCGCGTGATAGAGTGTGCACAATGTTGTTTGATAATTGTTTATAAAAAAACAATGCAACCGACAACTCAAAAATTAAGGTATAGTTTGTTGTTTACAAAAAAAGACACTATCTTTGCATCCGCTTTTTGCAACGGCTAAAAGCCCTGATTCAGTAGCTCAGCTGGTAGAGCACATCCCTTTTAAGGATGGGGTCCTGGGT
>CAZFTY010000105.1:0-7102 GCA_964521835.1 uncultured Microbacter sp. | reverse complement strand
TCAGGCATATTATAATGCGCGCAGCGCAAATCCGGCGAAACTGAATAAAACGCAAATTTTTTCAACCGGTTGGTTGAGCGATTTCAAGGCCAGAAAAGATGCCGGAAATACCTCTGTGTATGATGTTGTGAACGGAACGTATGTCTATTATGGCAATGAGAATTATTACAAGGATCTGTACAAAACATCCACCTTTGCGCAGGATCATAATCTCTCGATCAACGGTAGTTCCGGAAAATTCGACTATTATCTCTCCGGACGTTATTACGGATACAATGGATTGTTTAAGTATAATACGGATGACTACAATACATATAACTTGCGTGCGAAAGAGTCGTTACAGGTTACCGACTGGCTGAAGGTTACGAACAATACCGATTATTCGAAATTGAAATATCACAATCCGATCAATGTTGGTGAGGGTGGGTCTATCTGGCGTAATATTGCCGACGAAGGACACCCCAGCAGTCCGTTGTTCAATCCCGATGGAACGTTAACCTACTCGGCGGCATATACTGTCGGCGATTTTGTATATGGGAAGAATGGAGTGAATACGGATAACCGGATTTTGAAGAATACAACCTCCGCGACCGCCTCTTTTCTGAAAGATCAATTGCATGTGAACGGCGATTTTACATTTCGTACCACCGACAACAGAGCAACGCAAATACGGGTGCCGGTGCCGTACAGCACGGTGAAAGGGGTGATCAATTATTTGAGTACAAACTATAACGATATTCAGGTTGCCAACCAGCGATACGATTATTTGGGCAGCAATGTTTATGCAGACTATTCGGCAAAAATTGCGCAAAAACATGCCCTGAAAATCATGGCCGGGTACAACTATGAGGAACAGACATTCAACAGCATTTCGACTCAACGGAATGGCCTGCTGACTGAAAATGTTACGAATATTAATCTGGCGTTGGGACAAACATATACCACGTCGGGAGGGTATAACCAATGGCGTACCGCCGGAGTCTTTTCGCGGGTTAACTATGCCTATGCCGATCGTTATCTGTTGGAATTTGACGGACGTTACGACGGATCTTCCAAGTTTCCGACTAATCAGCAATGGGGATTTTTCCCTTCAGCTTCAGCCGGGTGGAGAGTCTCCGAAGAGCCCTTCTGGCATGTCAATCCGAAGTTGATTTCCGATCTGAAAGTCAGGGGATCATACGGTTCGTTGGGAAATGGAAATGTAAATCCGTATAGCTATGAAGAGTTGCTGAATATCAGTGCCTCCGGTAGAATGTTGAACGGAGCAAACAACCCGTTGACAAGTGCTCCTGCCGTGATTCCGAACGGTCTGACATGGGAAACCGCAACTACGGCCAATGTGGGTGTCGATTTGGGCATGTTGAGCAATCGCTTGCGTTTTACCGGCGATGCCTACGTTCGGAAAACCAGAAATATGTACACTACCGGGCCTACACTGCCCGATGTATTCGGTGCCAGTTCGCCCAAAGGCAACTATGCCGACCTGACTACGCACGGATGGGAGATAACATTGAGTTATACCGATAATTTCCGCCTGGCAGGCAAACCGTTTAACTATCAGATAAAGGGAACGTTATCGGACTACTTATCCAAAATTGATAAATACAACAACTCGACAGGCGTTTTGACAGATTACTATGTCGGACAAACTGTCGGCGAGATCTGGGGGTATCATGTTGAGGGGCTGTTTAAAGATCAGGCGGATATAGATAGCCACGCGGTACAGAAATTACTCACCGCCTCTTCGGATGGTTTGATGCATCCGGGTGATGTGAAATTCGGAGACCTGGATCATAATAATGTAATCGATTATGGCACGAATACCCTCTCGAATCATGGCGATTTGAAGGTGATCGGGAATACGACTCCGCGTTATACTTACAGTTTTACCCTCAGCGCCGACTGGAATAATTTCTTCTTCTCTGCATTTATTCAGGGCGTGGGTCGTCAAAATTGGTATCCGAGCAGCGAGAGTATGTTTTGGGGGCAATACAACCGTCCGTACAATAATCTTCCGGCATGGCAAATGGGAAATATCTGGTCGGTTGACAATCCTAACGCCTATTTGCCACGCTATGTGGGATACAATAATATGATTGCCAGAGGAGGTTTTGCCAACGACCGTTATTTGCAAAATGTGGCCTACTGCCGTTTGAAAAATGTTCAGTTGGGTTACAATCTGCCGAAAAATCTGATTGCTCCTTTGAAACTGCAAAGTATGCGCATTTATGTGTCGGGCGAAAATCTTCTCTGTTTCTCTCCTTTGTACAAATGGACACGCGATATCGATGTCGCCAATATTTACGGATCGGACAAGGATGTGACGGATGGCAATTCAGGTGACGGTATGAACTACCCGACACTCAGAACCTTTAGTGTTGGCGCCTCTCTGACTTTTTAACCGGTTTACAGAATGAATTTCATGTATCCATAAAATAAATTACTTACGTATGAAACGAACATGTTTTCAGGAAGACATCCCGATAACTATCGGGAATTATAACATGGAGTTTCATATCTCCTTAAACAAGATAATTATTGTCATATGAAAAAAATAATATTGCCTTTGTTGTTGCTTTGTACGCTTCTGACTTCGTGTAGTCTGACCGAAGAGCCTCAGGCTTCGGCATCGTCAAAGCTGGTTTTTGGCACCGAATCGGGTTTGAAAACATACTGCTACTCCTTTTATTCGATGTTGCCTGATGGCGGTTCCGCCTATTCGCAGGATGCCATGGCCGATTACGGCGCGGTGAATAGTGTCGACGCGTTTATCAAGAAAGGTGCCTATTCCGCGGCTATCAGTTCGGGGTGGAACTGGAGTAGCCTGCGAAACGTCAACTATTTTATTCAGAATTGCACCAATCCGGCTGTGAGTGAAAGTGTGAGGAATAATTACATCGGGATTGCCCGTTTCTTCCGTGCCTGGTTTTATTACAATATGGTGGTACGTTTCGGCGATGTGCCCTGGGTCGACAAGGCGATGGATATAAACGATCCGGCACTCTATGCAAAGCGTGATTCGCGTAGTGTAGTGATGCAACATGTTATCGATGATCTCGATTTTGCCTGCAATAACATTACACAGACGGCAGGTGACGGCACCTTGATTTCCAAATGGACGGCATACGCGTTGAAGTCGCGTATCTGCCTGTTTGAAGGGACGTTTGAAAAATACCACACGGAGTTGGGACTGACAAGTACAGCCGCTAACTACCTGCAACTGGCAGCTACTGCGGCAAAATATTTGATGGATAATTCGGGATATGCGTTGTACACGGCAAAAGGGGCATCTTCCTCTTTCAGAACGCTGTTTACCTCCGATGCCCCCGTTACAACCGAATCTATTCTTTCGGTTGGATTCAGCTCTTCGGCCTCTATTTTCAGTTCCGCCAACTGGTGGTGGACATCGAGTACCTACGGTCCGCGTTGGAGCATGACAAAGCGATTTGTGAATACCTTTTTGCAAAGCGACGGTACTCCGTTTACCGATAAGGCGAATTATGCCACGATAGGTTTCTACGATGAATGCCAAAACCGGGATGCGCGTCTGGCACAAACCATTCGCACGCCGGGCTATAAACGTGATGGCAGTTATGCTGCGCCGAACTTTATGAGTTATGTCTATACCGGTTATCAGCCCATCAAATATTGTCTGGATGGAATGTCGTATGATAACGGGCAGTTGAATACCAACAGCATTCCGTTGATTCGCTATGCCGAAGTGTTGCTCAATTATGCCGAAGCGCAGGCAGAACTCGGTCTGTTGACCGATGCCGACTGGAAACTGACTGTGGGTGCGTTGCGTGCACGGGCAGGTATCACGAGCGGATTGAATACGAAGCCGACTCGCGTGGATACTTATCTGCAAGCCAATTACTTCCCCGCGATATCCGATCCTGTGATTCTGGAGGTTCGTCGCGAACGTTCCATCGAACTGGCTCTCGAAGGATTTCGTTTTACCGATCTGAAAAGATGGAAGACGGGCGAGCTGATGACAGTGGCATGGGACGGAATATATGTGCCGGCGTTAAATTCTCAAATCGATCTCGATGGAAACGGAACGGCGGATGTAATTTTCTACAACGGCGCGGCAAACAAACCTTCGGGTCTGCCGTCTACGTGTGCCGCTATTAATGTGGACGGCTCTGTGGGTATCACGTTGAGCAACGGTACTTCCGGAAATGTGATTTTTGCCGGCGATAGATATTGGTATCCCGATGGTCGCCAGTACTATTATCCTATTCCTGCTACGGCAATAACCAAAAACCCGAACCTGACACAAAACCCGAACTGGTGATAAATAGGTAAAATGAAATTGGGGAAGAGGGACTTGGTTCTTTTGAGAGAATCGGGTTCCTCTCTCCCGTTAAAATAATGCAGATGAAAAAAATACTCTTTATCGTACTGGCTTGTGTCGCATTGTCCGGTACTTGCGCGCACGCCGCGAATGGGAAGCATGTTATCCTGATTACCATCGATGGTTTCCGGCCTGATTTTTATCTTGAAAACGAGTGGAAAACCCCGAATCTGCACAAAATGGTTTCGGAAGGTACCTCCGCTTATGGTGTAAACAGCGTTTTTCCCTCGATCACATATCCTTCGCATACCACTATCGTTACGGGTGTGCAGCCTGCAAGTCATGGTGTTTTTTACAATGGAATGTTTGAGCCGGATAGTGTAAGCGGTAAAATATACTGGAACTTCAACCAAATCACAGCTCCTACGTTATGGCAGACAGCCAAGGATGCCGGACTGAGAGTTACTTCACTTAACTGGCCTGTATCAGCCGAAGCGCCGGTATTGTTCAACATTCCGGATGTCGGTGGCCGGAGCAATCTGGTTGCGCAGTATGCCTATCCGGAAGGAATAATAGATACGCTGAAAAATGAGCTGTTTCATACGACCGATTTGCCCGATTTAGGTAAAGATCAGAACTCTGCCAGCATAGCGGCGTGGGTTATTGGTCGGTATCGTCCGAATTTTATGACGATTCATCTCTTTTCGGTCGACCATTTTGAACACATGGCCGGTAGGCACGGTAGCGTGGTGGAAAGAGCCATTGAAGATGCCGACGAGAGCGTGGGTATTATACGCAAAGCGATTCGTGATGCAGGTATCGAAGATAGTACGTTGCTGATTGTGACCGGAGATCATGGCTTCGGCGATGTTTCTGTCAGCGTTCAACCCAATGTGTGGTTGGCGAAGGCGGGTTTGCTGGAAAATCCCAATGGAAAATGGAAAGCTCGTTTTCATGCCGCGGGAGGAAGTGCTTTCCTCTTTCTGAAAGATAAACGCGATACAAAAACACTGGCTCGGGTTAAGGCTCTGTTGGCCGGTTTGTCGCCTGATGAGAAGAAATATCTGCGGGAAATCACTCCTGATGAGATGGAAAAGATAGGAGCCGATCCCAATGCCTCTTTTGCTCTGTCGGCGCTGAATGGGGCCTCGTTTGGTAACGGCTACAAAGGAGAGGCAATCAATCCGGGCAAAGGGGGTACTCACGGTTACTATCCCGATTTCAGAGAGATTCAAACCGGGTTCCTGTGTGTGGGACACGGAGTGAAAGGAGCATCCACGATTCAGGAGATGAATTTGCGCGATATTACCGCAATCGTGCTGAAATATCTCGACCTGCAAATGTCGTCGGGTCAGGGAGAAGTTCCGTCCGGTTTGTTTGAATGACAAAGTTGTTTTATATTTGAATCGAAATAATATCAATTTATAATGAAGAGACTATTTTATCTGGTGTTGATGGCTCTCGGTTGTGCCGGAGCGGTTGAGGCTGCGTCGTCGGTCGATTTTACAGTAGCCACCTATAATTTGAGGCAGGCCAATCACGAAGATTCGGTGAAAGGTAACGGATGGGGGCAACGGGCTCCTTATATTGCACGGCTCGTGCAGTTTCACGGATTCGATATTTTCGGAACGCAAGAGGCGTTTTACGGTCAGTTGCAGGATTTGAAGCGCATGTTGCCCGGTTATGCCTATACCGGTGTGGCGCGCGATGACGGCAAACAAAAAGGAGAACATTCGGCTATATTTTACCGCACCGATAAGTTTCAACTGTTAGATCACGGCGACTTTTGGCTGTCTGAGGATCAGACCCGTCCCAATCTGGGTTGGGATGCCGCCTGTATTCGCATTTGTAGCTGGGGAAAATTCAAAGAGGTAACTACCGGTTTTACCTTTGTCTATTTTAATCTGCACATGGATCACATTGGTGTGGTGGCTCGGGCCGAGAGCGCTAAACTGATTCTGAAAAAGATTCAGGAGATGCCTGCAAACATGCCGGTTATTTTAAGCGGCGATTTCAATGTCGATCAGTTTTCTCCCTCGTACCAATTGCTGAATAGCTCGGGCGTGTTGCAGGATTCGTACGATAAAGCTGCCCTGATCTACGATCAACCAGGTACTTTCAACGGGTTCGATATTAATGGCGTAGAAAAAGGACGTATCGACCATATTTTTCTTACAAATCGATTCTCGGTGTTGAAGTATGGTATTTTGACCGACACCTATCGTGTCGATCTTCCTGAATCGGGAGATGCGCACAAACAACAGCTCAAGGCCAAATGTCCCTCCGACCACTTCCCTGTGATGATAGAGGTGCGGGTACAAACAAAATAAGTGGTACCCGGTTTTGCTTCTGGAATTAAAGTGCAAATAAGCACTGAAATATCACTCTTCAAAGTCCCCTTGAGGGGATTTAGGGGTAAGGAGAACGGAATAACCATCAATTTTGTAGGTTCAATTATATCAGAATTGACTTTTTTATTTACCATTTTAGCATTTACGATTTACCATTTTGGAATCTGAGTCTGCAAAATTTAGGGTTTCAAGATTCCAAGATTCCAAGATTTCAGATTCCATTTTCACATTTTAGCTAACGCTGATTTTTAATTCAAATCCCCAAATCTCCACATCCTCAAATTTCCACATTGGCAAATTGGCACATTTTCAAATTGATTTCACCGCCTTTTCGATGCGCTCCATGGCCTCTGAAATGCTCTCTTGAAGAACAGGAGTAGTCGATCTGCTCGTTCGTATAGTGTTGGGATGCCTGAATAGTCCTTGAAAAACGGAATTTATCCGTAAATCAAAA
>CAZFTY010000104.1:0-7115 GCA_964521835.1 uncultured Microbacter sp. | reverse complement strand
AAATAGTATTCTACTACAAGTCGTCAGACAAATGGGATTTTTCACCTATCCACGATAAGAAACAGACATTGTTGGCAAAGATCAAAGCTTCCATTCGAAGCCATCTTTCGTATCTTTAACATCAAATCCAAAGGATGCCAATTGATTACGAATCTTGTCGGCGGTAGCCCAATCCTTATTGGATTTTGCTTCCAGACGTATATCGAGTAATAAATCGATTGCTTTTTTATATGCTTCGGTCGACGAATCGACATCCGACAGCTGCGTTTTCAAGCCCAAAATCCCTTCCACAAAAAGCTTCATAACAGACTTTAACTCATCCAGATCGGACTGAGAGATGGTTCCGTTCCCGTCGTGCACCGTATTTATAGCCTTCACGGCTTCAAATAACTGAGCAATCACTACCGGTGTATTCAGATCGTCGCACATAGCAGCCTCGCACCGATCACGTAAACCGGATACATCGACCGTGGTTGTCGATGCCGCCGACAATTTCTGCAAGCGGGAATAGCCCTCCAGTAACCGGGAGAGCCCCTTTTCGGATGCCACCAATGCCTCACTGCTAAAATCGACCGTACCGCGATAATGCGCCTGAAGAATGAAGAAACGAATAGTCATCGGACTAAACGGTTGCGATAGCAGCTTATGGTTTCCGGTAAAAAACTCTTCAAGTGTAATGAAGTTGCCCAACGATTTCCCCATCTTTTGTCCGTTGATGGTAATCATATTATTGTGCATCCAGTAATGCACCGACTCGTGTCCCAACGCGGCCGTCGACTGTGCTATTTCGCATTCGTGGTGCGGGAATACCAGATCCATTCCGCCACCGTGAATATCGAATGTTTCGCCCAGATATTTGGTTCCCATCACCGAGCATTCGAGATGCCATCCCGGGAAACCATTGCTCCAGGGCGACGGCCAACGCATGATGTGCTCGGGCATCGCTTTTTTCCAGAGGGCGAAATCCACGCTTTTCCGTTTTTCGGTCTGCCCGTCCAGATCGCGTGTAGTTTCTAACAATTCGTCGATATTGCGCCCCGACAATTTGCCGTAGTGATGCGATTTGTTGTATTTTTCGACATCAAAATAGATAGATCCCTGGCTTTCGTAAGCAAACCCGGCATCCAGTATCTTTTTTACAAATTCTATTTGTTCGATAATATGTCCCGAAGCATGAGGTTCGATGCTGGGTGGCAACACATTGAGCGCCTCCATCGCCTTGTGGTAGCGGTTGGTGTAATACTGCACTACCTCCATCGGTTCAAGCTGTTCAAGCCGGGCTTTCTTGGCAATTTTATCCTCTCCGCTATCGGCGTCATGTTCCAAATGGCCCACATCCGTTATATTTCTCACATAACGAACCTTATAGCCCAAATGTGTCAGGTAACGAAACACCAGATCGAACGTAATTGCCGGACGTGCGTGTCCCAAATGAGCATCGCCATACACGGTCGGACCACACACATACATTCCAACATGAGGGGCATGTAGCGGTTTAAACAGCTCTTTTTTCCTATTTAATGTATTGTAAATAAACAATTTATTTTCCATATCTCCTCTATTTTCTTCTGTAACATTGAAAGAACAAAGATAGCTTTTTTTTTCAACCCACGCAATCGGACATCATATCAATTTGATTATTTGACAATTACACAAACACTCATTTATTTCAGGACTTCATACCGTCTCAGATTATCACATCCGGCAAACATCCGTTACAGCAACAGCAGAGTAACATATACACACCAAAATGTTGGACTAAAATGATAGAGAAGCGGCAAAAAAAGTGTACATTTGCATTCGCATTTCTACTATATTTATGACTAAAAGTAAATTAACCGGAATGGGCATTGCCCTGATTACTCCTTTTAAGACAGACGATTCCATCGACTTCGATGCGCTCGCCAAATTGGTAGAGCATTTGATAAAGAACGGCTCTGACTATCTGGTTGTTTGCGGCACAACTGCCGAGGCCGTTACCATGACAAAACAGGAGAGAGACGAAGTAACCCGCTTTGTGATTCGTGTAAACGCAGGACGGCTACCAATCGTACTGGGCATCGGAGGCAACAACACACAGGCAGTGATCGACCAGATCCAAACCGACGATTTAAACGGTGTCGATGCCATTCTGTCGGTAACTCCGTACTACAATAAACCGTCGCAGGAGGGCTTATACCAACATTTCAAAGCTATCGCAACAGCATCGAGTCTGCCGATCATTCTCTATAACGTTCCCGGTAGAACAGGCGTTAACATGACGGCTGAAACGACACTGCGTTTAGCCAACGACTTTAAAAACATTGTTGCCATAAAAGAGGCTTCGGGTATTTTCACCCAGATCGACGATATTATTAAAAACAAACCGGAGAATTTTGTTGTCATTTCCGGCGACGATGGTATCACCTTTCCCCTGATTACACTGGGAGCTGTGGGTGTCATTTCGGTTATCGGAAATGCCTTTCCGTATGAATTCAGCCGCATGGTACGTCTGGCTCTTAACGGACAATACGATGCCGCACGTGAAATTCATTACCGGTTTAACGAGCTCTTCAAACTGCTGTTTGTCGATGGAAATCCGGCCGGAGTAAAAAGCATCTTGTCTGTGATGGGAATGATCGAAAACAAGCTCAGACTTCCGCTGGTACCGACCACCATTACGACATTCGAAAAAATAAGAACCGTACTTAACAGTCTAAATGTAAAGTACTAAAAATCATATCCTTCACCTAAAATAACAATAGCTATGACAGATGTAAAGGTATTTCTAAAAGCTGCCGAAGATAAAATGGACGGAGCAGTCCGTTTCTTAGACGAATCACTGGCTCATATCCGCGCCGGGAAAGCCAATCCGCGGATTCTCGACGGAGTAAATGTAGAATATTACGGTAACCACGTGCCCATCTCGGGTGTTGCTACGGTTACCACACCGGATGCAAAAACAATCACCATTCAACCGTGGGAGAAAGCGATGATTCCGGTAATCGAAAAAGCCATCATGGCCTCCGAAGTGGGTATCACCCCGGTTAATAACGGTGAAACAATTCGTCTTGGAATTCCTCCTCTGACAGAAGAACGTCGTAAACAATTGGTAAAACAGGCGAAACAAGAGGTGGAAGATGCCAAAGTAAGCATCCGTAACGCTCGACGCGACGCTATCGAACATATAAAGAAAGCCGTGAAAGACGGTGTACCTGAAGATGTAGCCAAAGACACGGAAAACGATGCTCAGAAACTACACGACAAGTTCATCAAAAAGGTAGACGACATGATGGCCGCCAAAGAGAAAGAGATCATGACAGTCTGATTTCTACACGATTTACAATCATACAAAAAATGCGAACTGACGACGAGCCGGTTCGCATTTTTTTATTTTTTATTTCTGGGATGAAAGCTCAACACAGTATCACGGAGGAGTTCCACATCGATGTGAGTATAAATTTCGGTGGTCATTATCGACTCATGACCAAGTAGTTGCTGAATAACCCGGAGATTGGCTCCTCCTTCGAGCAGATGAGTGGCAAACGAGTGACGAAAGGTGTGGGGACTGATATTTTTTTTAATTCCAGCCAATTGAGCCAGCTGTTTGACAATGGTAAAAATCATTACCCGGGTCAGCTTTGCCCCCCGGCGATTCAGGAACAGATAATCTTCAAAGCCCTTCCTGATAACCATTTCGTTGCGAATCAGGAGCCAAAGTTTCATCTGCGTTTCCGACTCTTCAGACAAAGGCACCAAACGCTGCTTACTCCCCTTCCCGTCCACTTTCATAAACGAATGTTCCAGATCGATATTCGACAATTTTACCTCTATCAGCTCCGAAACCCGCAGCCCCGATCCGTACATCATCTCAATCATGGCGCGGTTGCGCTGCCCTTCGGGAGTCGACAAATCAATTACATCGACAATGGCATTGATCTCTTCAACAGTCAGCACTTCGGGCAAATGAAGTCCTATTTTGGGCAATTCGAGCAGTTCCGTCGGATCTTCTTCCAGCCGATTGGTCAGAATCAGGAAGCCGTAAAACGACTTGATTCCCGACACAATACGAGCTTGCGAACGGGGCGAAATGCCCAAATCTGCTAAATCGATCAGGAAATCCTGCAAGTGCGCAATAGTAACCTGCAAAAAATCGACATGGGCATCCAAAAGAAAAACAAGCAATTTCTCTATATCGCTCAAATACGCTGCCACCGTGTTGGGCGACAGCGATTTTTCGAGCTGCAGGAACGTTTTATACTCTTTGAGAACCGGCTGCATATGCCAGTTGGATTATCATTATTTTGCCAAACGGAAACTGGCCTGACCGATCAGATTACCATCGGCAAAGAGATCTACGCGATAAGAGCCCGGGAACAGCAATTCATTGACCTTCCAGTAGAGCACATCCGAAAGATCTTCACCCTGGTACTCAACACTCTTTTTGCACGAAAACTGGATTTGACGGTTTTCATAGGGAAAGACATCGCCGGCACTTCTGGAGAGAACCTCATTATCGGGGGTCATAATCCGGGCATAAACATGTTTATTGCCGGGCGCGGCCGTTACATTCTTTGCAATGGTAAAATTGATACGAATCATCGATGTCTTATTGACTTTGTCGGTTCGTTTATTTCGGTCGGTCAATGTTTCGACACTCATTGATTTTATATCCAATCGTGCCGCACGCGTCACCTTCTCCTGAAGCGAGCTTTTCTCTTTCGACAGCTGTTCCGCTTGCAGAGATGCCTGGGTGTATTTTTGTTTTACTTCATGATTTTCGGCGGTCAAAGCCTGATTCTGCCGATTGAGCGAATCGACCATAATCACGTATTGACGCAATACTTTACGCACCGTTGCCAGTTCTTGTTTCAACTGATTTATCTTCTGTACGTCAGTCACTTTTACAGTTTTTAACTCTTCCATCAACGATTGAATACGTTGTTTTTGCTTCACAATCTGATGAGACAACGAATCGTTCGTCGTCTTAAATTGCAGACCATCCGTCGATTTGGAAAAATCTTCGTACTCTTGCTGTAGCTGGCTTTTCTCATACGTCATCTGAGCCACCATACCCTTCATTTCGGTATCCTTATCCGAAGATTTTTTCACAAAAAATATAAGAGCGGCCGCCATACCCAATATAAGTACGCCCAAGCCACCGTAAATGATTACCTTCTTCCGTTCTGCCATTGTGTATAATATTGATATTTTGAAACTTACAAAAAAGGCAATCCGTTAAAGGTTGCCTTAATTTTCCACTACAAAAGTAGAAATATTGTTCGATAGTTCAAAAGATTAATCTCATTCTCTGATTACTTTCACTAAGCTTCCGGGGCCCAGTTTGATAATAGAAGAGGGAGCCGGTTCCGACAGATCATCCTGCCGATATTGTACCACATAATCGACGGCATCAATAATCACTTGAGAAATTTGCACAAAATTACGGGGAGTAGGTTCTCCGCTGATATTGGCCGAAGTAGACACAATCGGACGGCGCAACATTTCGCAAACCTTTTTGGAAAACTCTTCGTTGGAGACACGAATACCGATACTTCCATCCCCGCCCAAAAGGTTAGCTGCCAGATTTTTCCCCTGAGGATAGATAATAGTCAATGGTTTGGCACTCATATCAATCAAATCATAAGCCAAATCAGGAATATCGGCCACATACCCCTGCAGCTTAGCCGTACTATCCAGCAATACCAACATCGCCTTATTGTCGGCGCGTTGTTTTATTTCGTAAATCCGCTTCACAGCCTCTTCATTCGTTGCATCGCAACCCAGCCCCCAAACCGTATCCGTCGGATACAACACAACTCCACCCTTACGCAGGACTTCTACCACCTGCTTTACTTCCTGTATCATTACTATTTATTTTTGTATTTGATTATTTCCAATGTACCTTGCAAAAGAGGCCCGAAACGGCAACATAACAGACATAAAACGGATAGATTACCGCTACCAGAAGAACTATTGTCATGCGCGATTGTGTGCTGAAAAATGAGGAAAAACGCCCTACAAACCAGCCATCTGCTACTGTTTTGGCGCACCAAAACAACAATGCGGACAATACATACCCCGTAATCATCAGGAAAACCGGAGCCATAGTTACCAAAAAGGTTATCAATGCCAGAACAATAGTTTCAATATCATTGTACGATTTACTCTTGGAGACCCATCGTCGCCTCTGGCTGAAGAACTGTGTAAACGTCTCATTAGGCGCAATGGAAACCATTGCCTCAGGTGATTTCAGATACCGGATCGACTCACCCTGTTTTTTACAATATATCATAAAAAACATATCGTCTCCCGAAGGTTCTTCCATTTTCAAATCGTCAAAAGATCGCAGCCACACCTCTCTTCTGAAAGCCAAATTCGAGCCATTACACATCGTTGGATGCCCCGACAAAGCAGATCCGGCGGTAACTGCAGCCAAAGAGAGAAACTCCACAGCTTGCAGTTGCTGCCAGCAGGTATGGTTAGCGGTCATACGAACCGGAGCTATAATCAGAGAAGGGTTATATGTAGCAAAGCAGGAGGCGATGGACTGCAACCATATGTCGGATACACTACAATCAGCATCTGTACAAACGATCAAATCGCATGTCGCGGCTTCCACTCCAAGTTTAAGTGCTCTTTTCTTACCTATTCCCGATGTTCGGATCAATTTTACCGCAGGAAAAGAAGCTACAATATCGGCAGTCCGGTCAACTGATCCATCGTCTACAACAATAATTTCTTTCGCCCGACAGATTTGCCGCATAAGTTCATCCAACAAAACTCCGATCGTTCTTTCTTCATTGCGAGCACAAATGATTACCGAAATATCAATTCTCAGGTCAGCCGTTGTTTTCTCAATGCCATTTTTATGCCACACATACACGCAACCGCATAAAAATAAAATGTATAATCCAAGCAAGAAAAACAGAACTGTTACCATCACGAAAAATTTCTCAAAGATAGTACGAATGGATCATAACAACAATGACTTCACGAATATTCAAACAACAAATACCAGATATCTGTATCAATTATTTAAAAAGCAAAACGCTTCACATCTATGATGCAAAGCGTTTCGTAAAAAGTGGCGGCTACCTACTCTCCCACATTGTGTGCAGTACCATCGGCGTAGT
>CAZFTY010000103.1:0-7130 GCA_964521835.1 uncultured Microbacter sp. | reverse complement strand
CGGCAAAAATGTAGTACCCAAGGAGGTTTCCGCCCGAGCCGATTTGCGCCATCATCATGCCCAACCCGTCAATCGGCCCGATAACAGGGCGCCGGTGGGTAGAAACAAAAATACCGACTCCCATTTCACAAGTAAAATAAGGCAGGTTGGAGTGATTCAAGTAGTTATCTTTTTTCTTTACCTGTGCATTACCAATGGTTTCGTCATCGCGGAAGCTGCTGAATGTGTAATTACCCCGTCCGGTAATTTTCTCTATATTAGGTGTCCACGATTCATCCGGATAGCCACCCCACAGCGGAATCACCTCGCCCGGAGGCACCGATCCGTCACCCCATCCGGTAACAGTGTAGAGTGGTACGTCCATGCCGTATTTCCGGGCAGTTTGTTTAAGCCAGAGAATATAGGGCTCGCCCGCTTTGCCTTTCCAATATTCATTTTCGAGCTGAATGCCGATTACAGGGCCGTTGTCCTTAAACATAAGTCCTTGCAGTTGTTTTCCGATTTGGGCAAAATATTTTTCGACATAGGCTTTATAAACAGGGTCGGAAGAGCGGTCAACAAGGTACTTTTTTTTCAAAATCCAGTCGGGAGTACCACCGTTGCGACCTTCGCCATGCGACCACGGGCCAATGCGTGGATAGACATAAACGCCCAGTTCCCCACAGAGTTTGACAAAACTACGCAGGTCTTTGTTTCCAGACCAGTCAAATTGACCTTCAATTTCTTCGTGGTGATTCCAAACCGAATAGGTGGCGATTACATTCACACCACCTGCTTTCATTTTCAGAACTTCATCAGCCCAACGGCTTTTATCCATCCGCGAATATTGCAATTCACCCATCACTGGTATTTCCGGTCGTCCGTTTATCATTAAGTAGCGATTATTGACCGAAATAGTTTCATCTCTGGCATTTGTACCGGTTCCCATCCTGAAATATCCGGTTTTTATTGCAGTACTTTTCAAGCGGGAAGCATCCAGTTGATAAACAGTTTGAGCTTGCAAAATGCTCGTTAATAATAAAACAGCAAAAAGAATAACACTTTTTTTCGACATGGAATTATATGAATTAAGGATGAAGAAATTGAGAAATATATGAGGCTCGATTGTGCAATTTTCTGCGAGTTTTACACTTTAAGAAATATTTTTTTACGGTATAAAAAATAGAGGAACAACCAGCAAATAGCCACGTATCCGGCACTTTCAAGCAGCCAACCGAAGTCTTTCGACAGTTTAGAGGTAATACCTCCGAGAAAATAGTCGCTGATGCCGTAGAAATTGACAATAGTCTGAGCCATGTAAATGGTAATAGAATTCATGCCTATTACACGGAAAAAAAATGCCCAACCACGCCATTGACGCACATCTATTATCCAGTAAAACAATGCAAAAAGCAATATACTAATTCCACCAGCGAGTAACATGAATGAGCTAGACCACAAGGCTTTATTGATCGGAATAAACGTATTGACAAGCAAGGCAAGTACAATTAGCAAAGTTCCAGCAATCAAACAAACCATTACTTTCCGGTTGGGAGTGTGGGTGGTATTTCGTTTCAGATAACGACCTGTTATCATGCCGGCTAAAGCGGTAGCTATGGCGGGAATTACGCTCAAGAAACCTTCCGGATCAAAATTGCCGTTGTAGAGCACGCCGGGCAGAAACCAGCGATCGAATTGACATACGATATTGTTTTCGGGCAGAAAAGAATTACTGCCCGTAGCTTCGGGCGATAGCACGAACAGGTTCAACGTTCCGTATCCCACCAGCATAAAGAGTGCCCAAATGGCAAGCGTGGTAAGTTTTTGAGAATAGATATAAATCAATCCGGCAAAGAACCATGCCAATCCAATATGTGCCAATACACTCGCATATCGAATCTCAGCAAAATTAAGTTTCAGGAACCCATTGTAAATCAGACCCAAAGCAATCAATTTCAATGTTCGTTTTACCAAATCGCCGATAATCTGTCGGTTCGACTCTTGCTTTTCCCGTTTCTTATCCAATGAAAAGGGAAAAGAGAGACCTGCGATAAACAGAAACAGGGGAAAAATCAAATCCATAAAGTGGAAACCATTCCAGGGCACATGCTCCATTTGCAAGTGCATCCATTCCAACGATTTGCCACCGAGAATGGCATATAATGCCGCTATAATGCCCGACCCGCCCATAATCCAGAGCATATCGAAACCACGCAATGCATCGATCGATTGCAGGCGCTTATTGTTTTGTTCCATAATATTAGATTTTAGTTCTTCCAACCGATTATATCGAGGACTTTCATTGCTTTGCCATTCAAAGTAATCGACTTTCCTTCTAAAAATCGGATAAGTTTTTCCCAGTTTTTATTCTTCGGATCATACCACATCGTACGGTCGAATCGGCCATTGTATTTCACAAAACCGGATTCAGGAACAGTTAGTTTGCCTATAAAAAGATTATCATCAAAAAAATTGTTGGTAGAACGGGTAGACTCAAGAGCCAAAGTGGGCTCTGCCACAAAGATATGATTATTTACAAAAAAAGTACTGTCGGCATAGCCATTCCAGTCATCGGAACAAATCAACCGTTTATCGGTGAACGGAAATTGTTTCTCAGGAATATAAAAAAGATTGTGTTCAATGCGGCTATTTTTGGTACTGCCTGTAATATGGATCACGGGAGAGAAATAGCCTTTAGCTCGTTTTGTCACAAAATTGCGAATGCCGTCATTGATGCTCACATTATACCTGACGACTGTACCCTTGTTGCCAACGCTGTAATCGGCAGGCCAACCGCCCGAGTTACAAAGCAGCAGGAATCCACCTTCGTTATTGTAACTCAGGTTATATTGGAAAAGCGAGTTGGTGCAATTGTAGTCGGAATCGAAGCCGTAACCATCCACTTTGGATTTGTGTTCACTGACAATATTATACTGAATCACAGCATTATCGCACGACCAAGGCCAGATGCCGTCGCAGGCTTCGGTAGACGGGAGAGAAGATGGGCAATTTTTCATCACGTTGTATTCCACCAAAGGTGACTCGCAGCCCACGGGAACAATACCATCGCCCGGCACACCATCCAATTCGTTGTGGCGTATAACGACCCGAAGATTCGGATTCCAATGTTTTCTCACCCAATTTCCCCACATCATAATGCCGTTGCGCTGGCAATCTTTTATTTTGCAATTTTGGATAAGGAGCCCGTCAAAATTGGACGAAACAGAATCTTTTTCGCCATTTGTGAGATTTTGAAACAACATAGCCTGACCAGCGCCGACATCTTTGTGACTGTAGCCGTCGCCTTTGAGTAACGAACCGTAAACATCATGTACATATAAATTGTCAACCGTAATCTCCTTAGCCACCCCATAGTTATGCAATTCCACCAACAGACCGGTCAGCAGAGGAAGTGGTTGATCGCTTTTGTTTGAAATTTCCAAATCTCTAATTACAATATATTCAGAATTATACACATGTATCATTTCACGACAACTTCCGTCACCTTTCAGATAAGGCATTTTTTCACCACCGTATTTACCTATTACTACCGGTTTACCCACGGCCCCTTTCCCAGTGAACCAAAGTTTTTCGGTAAATACTGCCCCCGATTTCAACAAAATACTGTCGCCGGGATTTATTTTCAGAGAACGGATTCTCGCTAACGAACGTAACGGTTGGACAGAAGAAGTTCCCGTATTAGCATCATTACCCGAATCGGGATCGAAGTAATAGGTACTATTGTTAGCACTGCAACTCACCAATAAAGCCAAACCCAATAAAGCGGTTATATATCGTTTCATTTTTTCTTACATTCTAATTTTTACCAATCATCTGTTCTGAAAGATGAAACAGGAAGGCCTCCTGTGCCGAAGAGTTCGCCTTGCACATAATTGCGAAAGGCATAACGCACCGCCACAGGTTTATCCACCCATTTGGAGGTACAAACCACCGTACCATTGCTATCGTCGATATAAGCGTCGGCTTTCTGGAAAACCCTGTTGTCGCCCGAAATTTCAAATAACTCCAGTGTTTTACCGTAAGAAGTAATGCCATTAAACTGTTTCGAAAAATGAACAATCGCTTTATTTCCATTGATTTCCAATCTTTCAAATTCAGGACTTTCTGCTTCAAAACCTTTATATCCGTAGGTTTTCAACAAAGCCAACAAAGCCAATCGTTGGCCCACCTCTTTTTTTCGTATGGGGTGAATTACGTATTCTTCACCCACATCCATCAGCACAGCCATGGCACTGTTGGAAATCAGCTTCATACTTTGCCGTTGCGCATCACGCTGATAAGCCGATATTTCGGGCCATTGGGGCTTGAAAAAATTCCAGCATTTATATTCATACGGAGCTATCTGCACTGAATAGAATGGAAAATCTCCTTCCGCCCAAATTTTCCGGTATGCCGCGACCATTGCTGCCACGGAAGGCGCATACCTCGGCACATTAAAAATATTAGATTCACCCTGATACCACAGCATTCCTTTGATCGCATAACCGATTACAGGGTGTATCATGGCATTGAACAAGGCGGTAGGCGTGTTTTGCTCGCTTTGAACCGTTTCATCGCTCGGATTCGGCACAGGAATGTCTTTGAACTGGTGGCAGGCATCTGGATTCATCCATGCTTCCACATTCGACCCTCCGTAACTGGCATTGATAATACCCACAGGAATTCCAGTGTTTTTGTTGATAAAATCGGCAAAAAACCAGGCCACAGCAGAGCATTCAGCAGTATTTTCAAGCGACGCTTTTTTCCACTCGCCTTTAAATTCCTCCTGCGGCTTGTAAGTACCTCTTGCCGGAATATTAATAAAACGGATTTGTTTTCCGGCGGAATTGAGAATCGCCTCGTTCGATCCGGCAACCGGCTGGCAATAGTAACCCTTAAGCGGCATGCTCATATTGGATTGCCCACTTGCCAGCCATACTTCGCCGATCAAAACATCATCTATCACAATCTTTTCTGTACCATCAATTTCAACTTTATAAGGTCCGCCAGCATTGGGAGTCTGAATTTTTACCATCCATTTTCCCTGTTTATCGGCAGTAGCTTTATAACTCTGTCCACTCCACGAAGGAGTTATTGAGATAGAAGTTCCAGACTTCGCCCATCCCCAGACCGGTGTTTCGGTCTTTTGCTGCAATACCATGTTGTTGGTAAATATCGAAGCTAATTTCAGCTTCTGACCATGAAGCGTAAGCAACGAACACATTAATGCGACACATATCAATAACTTTGCTTTCATCCTACTTGTATATTTATTTTATTAAATCATCCATTTTCCAAAAGTCTTGCCACTGAATAACCGGATTATCTCCTTCGAACCTAAGCGGAAGCCAAATATATGTGGAATTAATCAAATTTGTTTTTTTCCACCGGTCAAACATCGCAATAAAAATATTCGGTTTTCCTGCAATGGGCAAAACAAACGTACTTTGAGCAAAAAAAGTATAATCGGCATCTTTCCCTTTGCACGGATTTTCCTGTAATGTCCATTTTCCCAGCATGGAGTCGGCCACAGCATAGCGAGCCGTGTTAGGATCCCATCCGGTACAACCCGACGAAATCATGTAATACTTTCCCTTGTGCTTGAACACGGCGGGTGCCTCACGCGATTCATTAATAAAATTACGGGTAAATTTCCCGGCTGGTTTAAGATAATCGTCAGTTAAAAGACTGATAACGGTCGTTTTGTTCCATTCGGAAGAATAAACCTGATAAGCACGCCCGTCGTCATCCTTGAAGATCGTCTGATCGCGGCTGTCTTTGCCGTTGGGGCGAAACGAACCCATATAGGTGAATGTCCCCGTCGGGCTGTCCGACACGGCGACTCCGGCATGTGCTTTTTCGTAGTTCGGACTTTCAATGTGTAACCACATCACAAACTTTTTGGTGTGTTCATTAAAAATCACCTTTGGACGTTCGATCACCTGCGAAGGGTGTAAGTCGGACTTCGGATCAGACGAAACAGGCAACACGATTCCTTCAAATTTCCAATCGACCAGATTTTTGGAAGAGTAACAGGATACACCTCCGGCATCGGCTCGCCAGCACTCCCATGTTTTTACAGTATCCAGCAGGTAGGTACTGTCACCCTTGTATTCTCCATACCAATAGTATGTTCCATCGTGATAAAGAATTCCGCCCCCGTGCGCGTTAATAAGTTTTCCGGCGACATCGGTCCAAGGTTTTCCGTTCACGATTTTCCGATCGACTTTATGGCCTGCGCAAGCCAACAACAGCAATGTTGTAGTGAAAAACAGAATAATATGTTTGATTTTTTTTATAATAGTCATAATTGTCTTATTAATACATACGAATATCCAACGTCGCCGTTCCTGTTTTACGGCTACTGACCTCGAGTGTAAGTTTTCCCGGTATCCCCTCAGGTTGAACAATAGCTAAAGCTCTCCCCTGATACGTAAACGGCTTTAATGATCTGAAACTTTTCATATCGGTAGGGCTGGTATTCCCGGCAATCACTTTAGCTTCGCCTTTGAACCGTATTGCAAGTTCCATATCTTCATCCGGCACTACATTACCCTTGTCGTCAACCAGCTCAACAGTAACATATGCCAAATCGTTGCGGTTAGCCCTAATGGTAGTTCTATCTGCTTTAAGCCGTATGGCCTTTACTGTTCCTGTTGTCGTCAAAGCAATACTATCGGAAGGTTTCCCGGCCATCATACCGACTGCCTTTAGCGTTCCCGGCTGATAAGGCACTTTGAAAGTTGCCGTGTATCGGTTTTTATCGGTATTTCTGATAATTTTCTCTTCCAATAAAAGATCATTCAGATACAATCGAACAGATGGATAACGCGTAAAAACCCTCACATCAAGCATCTTATTTTCTGAACCGCTCCAGTTCCAACAGGCTTTTTCGTCAGGCCATCCCCAATAGCTTACTTTTTCTTTTTTTCCATCAGGCTCCGGAGCATGAACCGTCATTTCAATGGCCGAATTGTGCCACACAACATCACGATAAAGTGACTGAGGCTTGGGTGTTCCGCAAATATCGATATCGCCACACCAACTATTAAACCACGGATAACTCATAAATTGGGGGAATTTTGTTTCGTTTTCGAAATAGTATCCGGTATTGGCAATACCTGATTCGCCAAGATAATCCATGGCCGTCC
>CAZFTY010000102.1:0-7154 GCA_964521835.1 uncultured Microbacter sp. | reverse complement strand
AAGATACAGGACTTCGCGCTGGAGTTTGAGTGCCGCGACGGACAAGCCTCATTCGCAGGCTATTCACTGTTTGAAACCGAAAAAGGTACCTATCGCAGCAACTTTTTAATGAGCAACGATGTTATTACTCAGAATCTCACGAACAAAGGCATCGACGTTGAACAGTTATTCTGGATTCACGAACAGCTACACGAGTTCATCATTTCCGAAATTGCCCCTTACTATTCGGGAATGCTGGGTATCGATATGTTCGCATACAGCGAAAACGGGGAGATAAAACTACACCCTTGCGTAGAAATCAACCTCCGAATAACTATGGGATATGTGGCTCGCCTGTTTTTCGACCGGTTTGTGGCTCCCGATAAATCCGGACGTTTTTACATCGACCATACGACTGTCGTCGGAGAACTACAAAACAATCACCAACAGCGACAGATCAATGCCCCATTGGTAGTAACAAATGGATTCATACAAAAAGGATATTTCTCCCTCACTCCAATCCATCCACACTCCGGGTACAGAGTCCGGATAGAAATTGAATAAGTTCCCTCTCTCTACATTAGTTTTATGCTGTATTTCAATAAATTAGATTCTATCCAAACAAAGAAAATAATTTACCGTTCTTCGTCGAAGGTATCTTTCAATATCGGCATTCCGATATGAAATTTGACGGCCAAAAGGCGAATCGCAATCACCGAAAGAGCCGAAAAGAGTTGCGTCATTCCCGATGGGACTCCAAGATACGAGCAGATCATAAAAACGACACCGCCCGCCACACAAGCCAGGGCATAGATATCTTTGCGGAAAATAAGTGGTGTCTCGTTAATCAGCATATCGCGAATCACACTTCCGATGGAACCTGTAATCATTCCCATCACAATAGCCACCCAAAAAGGGAAATGCGCATCGAGCGTACGTTCGATGCCGACCACCACAAAGAGACCCAACCCAATGGTATCGAAAATAAAGAATGGATTTTCGAGTTTGACAAGATGCTTACTAAAAAGAATAACTGCCACAAGAGCCACTCCTGTCACAATCAGATACGAAGGTTGATGCATCCAAAACGGAGAGACACCCAAAAGCACATCACGTGTAGTGCCACCTCCAATGGCCGTCACCAACCCGACAATATAGGCTCCGAACCAATCGAACCGTTTGGCGGCTGATAGGCGAATACCACTAATGGCAAAGGCAAAGGTTCCCAAATAGTCGATTAAATCGATCAGATTCATAGAAAAGAAGGTTTTAAGGGAATGCTATTCAACAAGGATTGCCCGGCATAACATCGAGCAATTATCTGAAAATACAAAAAAGCAGGAACCGGTTCAGTATCGACCGATTCCTGCCCCTTGATAACATATGGTAAATTACTTACTTACGAAACGGAAGTGCGAACCGAAACGCTCAAAAGCGGCCTGTTCGAGAGCTTCGCGATGATCGGGATGAGCCACACTAATCAACAGTTTGGCACGTTCCTGCAAGGTTTTTCCATAAAGATTTACAGCGCCGTATTCGGTTACAAACCAGTGCATGTGGTTACGCGTTGTAACGACACCGGCACCCGGAGCCAATACCGGAGCAATTTTGCTCACACCCTTGTTGGTTACCGAAGGCATGGCAATAATCGCTTTTCCACCTTTGGAACGAGATGCACCGTACACAAAGTCGATCTGTCCGCCCACACCGGAATAGAATTTTGTTCCCAGTGAGTCGGCACAAACCTGACCGGTAAGGTCAACCTGCAATGCAGAGTTGATAGCCGTCGTTTTCGGGTTTTTGGCAATCAGGAACGGGTCGTTGGTATAACCTACATCCATCATCAACACTTGTGGGTTGTTATTGATAAAGTCATACACTTTCTGCGATCCCATCAGGAAGGTTGAAACCATTTTTCCTTTATCGATACCTTTATTAGCACCGTTAATCACGCCGCTTTCCACCAAAGGAAGAACACCATCGGCAAACATTTCGGTATGGATACCCAGATCTTTGTGGTTGCCCAATTGAGCCAACACAGCATTCGGAATAGCACCGATACCCATCTGCAGACAAGCACCATCTTCAATCAGTTCAGCACAATGCAAACCGATTGCTTTTTCCACTTCGCTCGGTTCGCTGAAGTGAGCCGGTTCCAGAGGGGTATCATCTTCCACGAAGATATCAATCAAGTTCATCGGAATCATTGCCTGACCGAAAGAACGAGGAACATTCTTATTCACGACAGCAATTACATAATCAGCTGTTTCAACAGCAGCCAGCGTAGCATCTACCGAAGTACCCAGCGAAACATATCCGTGTTCGTCGGGAGGACAAACCTGAATCATGGCAACATTACATTTGATGTAACCATCACGATAAAGGCGTTGTGTCTCACTCAAAAAGATTGGAATATAGTCGGCAACACCGGCCTGAACGGCTTTACGCACATTGGCACCTACAAAAAAAGCATCGTGTTCGAATATGCCTTCATACTTTGCTTCCGTGTAAGGAGCCGGACCTTCGGTATGCAAGTGATGAATACGAACATCTTTCAATTCGCCTGCATCGCCACGAGCACACATGGCATTAATTAAACACTGGGGAGAGCTGGCCACACTGCTCAAATGCACGTGATCGCCCGACTTGATAACCTTAACAGCCTCAGCCGGAGTAACTACTTTGTAGTTTTTTGTTGTCATGTTTGATATATCTAATGGTTTAATAAATCGTCAAAGCACTAATAAACAGCAAATTAATAATGAACAAAATCCATAAAATTCGCATTGCAAAGTTATTGCTTTTTCGTCATATCGCCATTGATAAATAGCACATTGCCCCTATATTTTAAGACTTTTTATTCCACAGCAGCAGCAAACCGTTTCAACTCCGCAATCTCCTCTTTCCAAAGTGTTTCGTCGGGTGTTTCCAAAATAATCGGAATATTATCGAACCGCTTGTCGGCCATAAAGCGTTTAAAGAAATCGATTCCGATATACCCCTTCCCTACGCTATCGTGACGGTCGACACGCGTCGATAGTTCTTTTTTCGAGTCGTTCAGGTGAATTCCCCGAAGATACCCGAAACCCACAATAGCCTCGAATTCCTCCCAGGTTTTTTCATATCCGGCCGGATCTTTCAAATTATATCCTGCCGTAAAAGAGTGACAGGTATCAATGCAGACTCCCACACGTGTTTTATCCTCTACCTGAGCAATAATATCGGCCAAATGCTGAAAACTGAATCCGACATTGCTACCCTGCCCTGCCGTATTTTCAATCACTGCAGTCACTCCCTGCGTTTTGGAGAGCGCAATATTGATCGATTCGGCAATACGCGCGAGACAATCCTGCAATGAAATTTTATTCAGGTGCGACCCCGGATGAAAATTAAGCAGTTTCAACCCGAGCTGTTCGCAACGTTGCATTTCGTCGAGAAACGCCGCGCGGGATTTTTCCAATCCCTCCTCCTCTGGATGCCCCAGATTAATCAGATAACTATCGTGTGGCAAAATATAATCAGGCAGATAGCCGAATTTCGCACAATTATCGGTAAACGCCTTAATGCTTTTAGCAGACAAAGCAGGCGACACCCATTGACGTTGGTTTTTGGTGAAAAGGGCAAATGCGTTTGCCCCTATTTCCGATGCATTCAAAGGAGCATTTTCTACTCCTCCCGATGCACTTACATGCGCTCCGATATATTTCATAGAAATGAATTTTAAAAGAAACACAAAAGTAATACACTGAATTACGGAATGCAAAATTATTCTCACAAACAGAGCCGCCAGAACTTCTTTTTTGCGTCAAATCTTCCCTTAGATGACAGAACCGGTACTCTTTTGAGTTTATTTATGCACTCTATCCGTACTATTTTCCACTAATTCGACTCATCCATATCTTACTATACGTCAATGAATAACACTATTTATATTCCATTTGAGAGGAAGATCCCAGAAAAACGAACAAAAAGTTTTGAAGTTTCATATTTTTCGTATCTTTGTACACTATTTCCCAAAGACTATGGAAAAAATAGACAATTTAGATCGAAAAATATTAGAGATCATCACTCAAAACGCACGAACTCCTTTTAAGGATGTCGCCGAAGAGTGTGATGTATCGCGTGCAGCCATTCACCAGCGCGTGCAAAGGCTGATTGACATGAAAGTAATAACCGGATCGGGATATTATGTCGATCCGCGGGCTCTCGGATACAGTATGTGTACATACATTGGAATCACTCTCGAAAAAGGGTCGATGTACAAAGAAGTAGTTCCGAAACTGGAAGAAATTCCCGAAATAGTAGAATGCACCTACACCCTCGGACCGTATTCCCTACTTATTAAAATGTATGCTAAAAACCCCGAACATTTACTTGAATTGCTCAACGGGCGAATTCAGGAAATAGACGGAATTGTAGCCACCGAAACTCTCACGGTACTTGACCAACGCATCTTGCGTCAAATTCCGATTCTGAAAGACGAATAAATCTTTCCGTACCGATTAAAAGCCCTGTCGAATTTTATCGACAGGGCTTTTTGTTTTTCCATCCACCGGAAACGTTTGCACACACTTCATTGCCTGTTTTGCCATTTTGCCGCGCATTGAGATTCAATTGTTTCTATATTTGAAAGCTAAAATCGGCTTAAGCCGATTTACAGTCAGACTTTTTCAATTTCAAAACCTTTATCTATAACCATGCAAAAAAAAATCTTCTTCGTCTTTCTTTTCTCCACATCTATATTGTTTGTTTCCGCGCAAGTGGAACGTGTGGAACCTGCATTTTGGTGGGTTGGCATGAAGAGTCCAAAACTTCAACTGCTTATTCACGGAAAAGACATTTCCAAAAATCAGGTTTCAATCAACTATCCGGGCGTTAAAATTGCAAAAGTAAACAAGGTCGAGAACCCTAACTACCTTTTTGTAGATCTAACCATCGACTCCAAAATTGCAAAAGCCGGGAAATTCAAAATCGATTTCTCTCTCAACGGAAGAAAAGAAGCAACTTATACCTACGAGCTGAAAAACAGGAGAACGGGTTCGGCAAACCGACAGAGCTTCTCCAGTGCCGATGTGGTCTACCTGCTCATGCCCGATCGCTTTGCAAATGGCGATCCAACCAACGACAATGTGGCTTCTCAGCCCGAAAAAGCCAACCGAACAATTGACTACGGCCGGCATGGCGGCGACATCAAAGGCATTCAGGATCATCTTGACTATATAAAACAGCTGGGAGCCACAGCTGTCTGGTGCACACCTTTACTCGAAAATAATTATACCCAATATACCTATCACGGTTATGCCATCAGCGATTTTTACAAAGTCGATCCGCGTTACGGAAGCAATGACGACTATGCCAGTCTGGTATCCGCGGCTCATCAGAAAGGGCTTAAAATAATCATGGACATGGTGTCTAACCACGGTGGGATTGACGCCTGGTGGATGAAAGACCTGCCCATGAACGACTGGATTCACCAGTGGCCTGTTTTTACCCGAAGCAATCACAAAGCTATCACCACCAAAGACATTCACGCGGCGCAATGCGACATTAAATTAGATCAGGAAGGTTGGTTCGATACCACCATGCCCGACATGAACCAGAACAATCCTTACTTTTGGAACTATTACATTCAAAACAATATCTGGTGGATTGAATTTGCCGATCTGGACGGAATCCGGATGGACACATATCCGTATAACGACCGCAATGCCATGTCGCAATGGGCGAAAGCCATTTTGAACGAATATCCGCATTTCAATCTGGTTGGCGAAACATGGCTGCACAGTTCAGAAGAGATTGCTTTCTGGCAAAAAGATGCCATCAACTCACTGCATTATAATTCCAACCTGCCTACCCCAATGGATTTTGTGATGAATGATGCGCTTTCAACCTGCTTCAACGAGCAGGGCAACAGTTGGAATGAACTGGGAATGAATAAGCTGTATAATACCATTGCGAAGGATTATCTCTTTGCCAATCCGAACAATCTTTTCATTTTTGCCGAAAATCACGACACGCAACGTTACAACAACACGCTGAAAGGCGATCTTGACAAGTATAAGATGGCCATGTCATTTCTGATGACCACAAGAGGAATTCCCCAAATATATTATGGCACTGAAATTGGCATGACCGGCGACAAAAATAAAGGAGACGGCGACATTCGTCGCGATTTTCCGGGAGGATGGGCTGGTGACAGCATCAACGCATTTACCCCACAAGGAAGAACTGACTTTCAGAAAAGTTACTACGATTTCACGTCAAAACTGTTGAACTGGCGCAAAAACAAGAAAGTCATCCACACCGGAAAACTGTTGCATTATGTTCCGGAAAATGACATTTATGTCTATTTCCGCTATAACGAAACTGAGACCATTATGGTTATTCTCAATAACAACGACAACGAGCAATCCCTCCCAACCGAACGTTTTTTTGAAAAGTTAAAAGGGTTCACAGTGGGCACTGACATGATCACCGGGATAACATATAATGTCATAAAACCGATGATTTTACCAAAAAAGGCCGCCCTCATATTGGAGCTTAAGTAATCCGACAAAAAAACCATGTCACAGCAAAAACCGAAACCGATTTCTGCTGTGACATTTACAGGTGCAACAATTTCATTATTCTCCTTTTTTTGCGCCTATTTTCTACATTTCTCTTCCCCCAACGACCTATTTTTCAAAAAAAAGAGGTTCACACCATCTATTTGCAGATCAACATCCCTTTTACGCCAACACTTGACAAAACACATAAAAAGCTGACAGAAAGCAATATAATCATACCACACAAAGAAACATTGAAATAATTTAGCTGTAAAACATTTTTTTCGAACATAAATTGCACGTTTTGAAAAAAATATCTATATTTCGCTCGGTTTATTTAACCAAACACACATTAAAATGCATATTTCAAAAGCTGCTCTTTTTTTGAAATATTAACAAGAACGCCATTCGTAAAAACACACATTTTATCATCGGAAGTCTCCATTATTTCCGATTGTTGTTCGCATCCAATTATTAACCTTAATGCTGATGAAACCAATCATTGTGCTGGCTTTTTTCATTATAAGCATGAATTTTTCGTTCATGCAGGCGCAGTAAACCACTTTAGCAGAACAAAAGAACGAGTTGGTACCTATCGATACCCTATTCAAGAGAATCGAAATAAATCAG
>CAZFTY010000101.1:0-7156 GCA_964521835.1 uncultured Microbacter sp. | reverse complement strand
CTAATACCATGCCGAAATATCCAAATATACCCGTAATCAGAATCGACTCGATGATGATGGAGCGCAGGATCGATCCCGGCGGAGCGCCTATCGCTTTGCGGATACCGATTTCGCGGGTACGCTCTTTGACCGATACCAGCATAATATTACTCACCCCCACGATACCGGCAATCAGGGTAAAGATCCCGATGATAAAGACAAACAGCGTGATGCCGTTGAATATTTTCATTGTTTGGAGGTAGTCGCGCTGCGCGTTGCGGATATTGATGGCCTGTTCGTCTTTCGGGTCGAAGTAGAGGCTACGCGACATTACTCCGATCAGCTTTGTGTTAAACGAATCGTTCTCGGCTTTCGAGTCCAGGCCGTTTACCGTCATGGCAATGCTGCCGAACTTTTGGTTGGGGTTGTAAATCAGTTGTGCCGTAGAAAAGGGAATGTAGCAGGTCGGATTGCCGTATTGCTCTTTTTTTGAATTGATGCCGATAACGCGGAACATGACCGACCCGACCTTGACATACTTGCCCAATGCCGGCTCTTTTTTGAAAAGCACCTCTGCTACTTTCTTGTCGATGACCACCACTTTGCTGTGATTTTTCAAGTCGATTTCATTGATGAAACGACCGCCCTCGGGTTCGAATTTCAAATTGAAAATATCTTTGTATGACGGATCTACACCGCGCAATGAATAGTTGCCATACTCGTTTTGATAGGTTACCGTCGATTGTTTGTCGATGATGCCGCTCTTTTTGTCCGGTTCGCGCAACTGCGCATCGATGTCTTTCTCCTGCTTATCCGAAAAATCGAGGGTGCGGTTGGCCATCAAACCGTGGTAGGGCATAGACGATTTACCCGACCACAATTGTACGGAGTTGGTTGCTCGTGTGTTAAAATTGCTGCGAACACCATTGCTTAAACCGTTTCCGGCACCAAGCAATACAATCAGGATGAAAATGCCCCACGAAACAGATAGGCCCGTAAGCATGGTGCGTAGTTTGTTGTGTCGGAGACTCGACCATATTTCCTGAAGTGTATTCATCGAATGAAGATTATGAATGTGTCCGGTTGAAAGGTTAATTGTGTTGGATGTTCTGTATCAGTCCGTCTTTGATGTGGATTACTTTGCGTGTTTCGTCGGCTACAGCCTTTTCGTGCGTAACGATGATGGTGGTGATGCCGGTCTGGTTAAGCTCTCCGAGTAACTGCATCACCTCTTCGGTGGTTTGGCTGTCAAGCGCGCCGGTAGGTTCATCGGCCAGCAGAATTTTGGGTTCCGATATGATGGCGCGGGCAAGAGCCACCCGCTGTTTTTGTCCACCCGACATCTCGTTCGGAAGATGGTATGCCCAATCTTTCAGACCCATGCGGTCAAGGTATTCCAGTGCAATGGCGTTGCGCTTTTTGCGGCTGACATTTTTATAGTAGAGCGGCAGCGCCACATTCTCCATCGCATTTTTGAAGTTGATCAGATTGAACGATTGAAAGACAAAGCCGATCATCTCGTTGCGGTAAGCTGCCGCCTGTGTCTCCGACAAATCTTTGATCAGTTTGTTGTTGAGGTAGTAATCGCCGGTATCGTAATTATCCAAAATTCCCAATATGTTCAGCAAGGTCGATTTGCCGGAACCCGAAGCGCCCATTATCGAAACATAGTCACCCTGCTCGATGTGAAGGTCGATGCCTTTCAGCACATGCAGCGAAGTTGCTTCGGTGTAGTAGGTTTTGTTTACGTCGCGTAGTGTTATCATTGTGTGTAAATGTTTACTTTCGATTGTAATAGCACTTTTAGCCTGAATAATTACCGCCCTTACTGCGGGTTGCGAATAAAACCGTACATTTGTAGTTCTGGCCGGCAATTCAACGATAAATCAAGGTTAATGTGTTTTATCGTACCATTGTATTACTACAATAATACACTGCAAAGATAAAGTAAGTTTTATGGCGTCAAACCCTGCGACTTGCATTTTAATTAACTTTAACCAAGTGGCATCCGGAGCTAAGATTGGGATTGTTGTTTAATCGGCTTGTTTATTGTTTTTTATATCGCGCTGGCCGGTTGAACTTTTCGGATTATCCTCTTTTCTGAGCATTGCAGAGAGGATCATTGTCGAGAAGAAAATGAAATAGCAGACAGATTTAAGAACCATTCCTATCGATATCAGTTTGAATACATTTAATAAAAGAACCCCTGCTATTCCAATATCGATGACTGCAAGAATGGCTCTGATTGTTTTGAATTTGTTCATATTATATTGTATTGTAGATTATTAAAAAATGCCAACAGTACGACTGACTATATCCTAAACTTCCGTATCCACTAACTATGGAATAATGTTTGGAGTAAAATAACAATCATGGTGAAGAACAAGAATAGCAATGTGGTACATCATGATACATGATACATATTAAATTTCACCTTATTCCGTAGCTAAATATTCTTTCTTCCTTTGAAGTATAACCTTAGCTCCAGCAAAAGAATGACTATGAAGATTAGTATGGAGCACAACAGCAATACTATTTTGGTAGTAGACAGAGTATCCCATTTTAAAATATTCCAGATTGCCAATGCGATAAATCCAATACACATGTAAATTGAGATTCGCAATTTATTCCGTTTGTTCGTGTTCATAAAGTAAGCTGATTTCATATCAGAATATTTTTAATGATTTAAATTTCTGTTTTGGATGGTTTTATAAAGATTTATTCTTTAGTGTCAGGCTTCTTAAAGTGCTCAATCATTGAAAAAGTTAGTGACAAAACGAGGAACCCATTGGCAAGTTTATCAAAGAACTGATTGTCTGCTAATAAACCGAAGATTTCCAATAGAAATATAATCAGAGCCGAAACACATAATATCCCCATAATTATTCTAAGTGTTTTCATTTTTTTGTTCGGTTAATGGATAAGAGTACCACAATTAATAAACATCCGCTTACGACAAACAAACTTATTCCTATCCCCCATAAGATGGAATTATTACCCCAAACTGTTACGGCAAGGATGGCAAAGATCAAACAAGGTATAAAGAGACTTAGCGCTAAATATTCGGTTTTGGTCAGAGTATAGTTGTTTTTTATTCCATGTTTTTCGTTATATCTATCCATGAAATAGGATGTAATGTTGCATAGAAAATACGAGAGTGACATACTTAGGAGCCACCCTTTGTGTGTACATAAACCAGAGATTAGTATTGCTATAATTGAAAATGGTAAATTAATCCAAAAGAATAGATACCTGTTTTGCATAGAATGAAGCTTATTGGTTTAGGCGTTTTTTATGCCAACTCTGAGGCTGTGTTGTCGTTTGTTAATGCGTGTATAGGTAATGGTGTTGTCTTGTTTTGATACGCTCCCAATTTAATTTGTTTATCATAACGGGAAATGAAAATATTGTTTTATAAATTGGCGCAATTTTACAAATAAAAGATCAAACTACAACTGTTATAACGAAATTGTATACCTATATAAAAACTATACAAGTCAACTATATGCTCTCTGCGTCAATTATGTAGTAAGTATATAAAACGCTAATAAATAGCAATTTAGTTCTTTGGTTGTGTCGTTTGGTTCATAAATTGAGCTTGTGTTAAATGTTTTAACCAATAAAAGTAACAATTTTAATGTGTTGGCAACAGCAAAACCTAACGAATGAAATCGTCCTGAATTATTATTTAGAATTAAGCCGGAAGTTGACTATTTTTGTTTGGTCAAAACAAATGCTGTTTTTTCAACAACTAAAAACCGACAATAAATAGGTATTCATAGAGACACTCTGCCTCTTAACGTAAATGCTATTTGTTGCTTGACACCTAAAAACAGATGCTTAATCGTTTCCTTTTAGATAAAATTCTTTCCAAACTTCCGTTCGAGCCGACGGCACAACAGTCGTCTCTGATCGAATCGTTGTCTGTTTTTCTGACTTCGCAAGAGCGGGAAAAGGCATTCTTGCTGAAAGGATATGCCGGAACGGGAAAGACATCGGTGGTGAGTGCTTTGGTGAAGACTTTCGACGAGCTTCAGCAGAAGGTAATGTTGCTGGCTCCAACAGGGCGCGCGGCCAAGGTGTTGTCGCACTACTCGGGTCATCCGGCATTTACCATTCATAAAAAGATTTACCGCCAGAAATCGGCGGCCGACTTCGTTTTTACCCTCGACAATAATTTGTACAAACATACCTTGTTCATTGTCGATGAGGCTTCGATGATTGCTAATCTATCGGGCGAGGGCAGTATGTTCGGGTCGGGACAACTGCTCGATGACTTAGTGCAATATGTTTATGGAAGCGATGGGTGTAGCATGATTTTGCTGGGTGATACGGCTCAGTTGCCTCCTGTGATGCAACCTGTGAGCCCGGCACTGGAACTCTCGAAGTTGCAAAGTTTCGGACTGAATGTGACGGAATTTACGCTCACACAGGTGGTTCGTCAGGCCGAAGAGAGCGGGATTCTGTTCAATGCTACCGCTTTGCGCAACAATTTGCAGGAAGGGACGACGCACCTTCATCCGCAATTCGAGGTAGCTCCGTTTACCGATATACGGAATCTTCCGGGCGACGAATTAATCGATACCTTGCAAGCGGAATATAACAAAACCGGCGTGGAGGATACCATTGTCATTACCCGTTCCAACAAACGGGCCAACCTTTACAACAACGGCATTCGTGCCCGTGTGTTTCAGAAGGAGGAGGAGCTCAGCGGTGGCGATTTGGTGATGGTGGTGAAAAATAACTATTTCTGGAGCAAGGATTATCCCGAAATGGAGTTTATTGCCAACGGCGATGTGGCCGAAGTGCAGCGCATCCTTCGTTACCGAGAGTTGTACGGCTTCCGCTTTGCCGATGTGTTGCTGCGGTTTATCGATTACGACTGCGAGATAGAGGCGCGTATTCTGGTGGAAGCGCTGCAAGCGGAAACGCCCGCGAGCCTGAATGAGATGAATAAAAAGCTCTACGAAGCTGTGAGTGAAGATTATGCCCATATCGGAAACCGGCGCGAACGGGCCAAAGAGATGCAGAAGAATGAGTTTTACAATGCCCTGCAGGTGAAGTTCGCTTATGCGGTTACCTGCCATAAAGCGCAGGGCGGGCAGTGGAAGACGGTCTTTATCGATCAGGGAAACATTCCTGAAGAGCAACTCAATACCGATTATTACCGCTGGCTTTACACAGCCCTGACCCGTGCTACCGAAAAAGTCTATTTAGTAAGCTTTGCTAAGGAGTTTTTCAAGGAGGAGACAGTAGTCAGTAGCCAGTAGATGGTAGTCAGTAGGTAATGACTGATCGTTTAACTGTTTAATTGTTTGATCGTTGAATTTTGAAACGTTGGAATCTTGAAATTCTGAAACAATGATAGCTATCTATAATTTGTCTCCCGCTGAAGCTTTGACGGATGGAAGCGATCGCTTGCTTTCCGTAGGTTTGCATCCGTGGCATATCGGTGCCGACTGGGAAAAACAGTTGCGGATGCTGGGCGGAGTTGCGGGTACAAAGCGGGTGAAGCTGATCGGCGAAGCGGGATTGGATAAGCTGTGTAAAACCGATTTTGAATTGCAGCAGACGGTGTTTTTGCAGCAAATAGAGTTGGCAGAAGAGGTGCAAAAGCCATTGATTATCCATTGTGTGAAGGCCTGGCCGGAGTTGATTGCCATCCGTAAAAAGGAGCTCCCATCTGTGCCCTGGATTATTCACGGTTTTCGCGGCAAACCCGAACTGGCGCGTCAGTTGTTGGCGTTTGGTATTTATCTCTCGTATGGCGAAAAGTTTAATGAAGAGAGCCTCCGCATTACGCCTCTGGAGAGGCTTTGCACCGAAACGGACGAAAGTAAACTGCCGGTTGAAGCGATTTATCGTAAGATTGCGGAGGTAAAAGAGGTCTCGGTTGAAGTCTTGCTTCGACAAGCCAATCGGTTAATAGCCAACCGTGAAAATCAATTTGTCGATATACACACTCACGCTCAACGCTGAGTCTTATATCATTTTCTGCATACACACACTATTTTCATTACCAACGTATTGCCCATAATTGGGAATCGGCGTATAACCCTGTTTCGTATAGAAACGGATCGCTTCGGGTTGCCCTTTGCCCGTTTCGAGAACTGCCGAGCGAAATCCCAGTTCGGCAGCCCACTTCTCCAATTCCTTTAGAATTACATCGGCAATGCCATTGCTTCTGAAGTTTTTTTGAAGGAAAACCCGTTTTATCTCTACCGTTTCGTTGTCAAACGGTTTGAAACAGCCGCAACCAATCGCTTGTCCATCTATCCGGGCAATTACCACGGTGTCGATTTGTTCTACCCGGTTAAAGCCATTGTATTGTTTCTGCAACTCTCCGTAGCGGCTGTTTAGCTCTTCGTCTAACTCGGTAATCAGCTGTCGAAACGCTCCGTTTTCATTGGTTGTTCGTTCCAGTCTTAACATGTTCAGTCCGTTTATTCAATGATGATTCCGTATTTCACCAATAAACCGGGCACACCCTGCAACGCAAATTTTGCTTTGCGGAGCGTATTCGCTTCTGGATCGATAGTATAATTGTATGCCGATGAGAAGTCAGTCTCTTTCAGGTTTGTGTGATGAAACACTGCATTTTCGAGATTGCACTCTGTGAAGCGCGTCTTGCTCAGATCGCATTCGGTAAAATCGGCATTACGAAGTGAGCAGTTGACGAGTGGCGTTTTGGTCAGTTTTTTACCCGATAGCAGGCAGTAATCCATCATACAGTTGTCGAAACGAACATTGAAAAGGGTGTCGTTGCAATCGATAAACGAAGTACCCATGAGCTTACAGCCGGTAAAAGCAACGTTATTCAGTTGGCAGTTGTTCATTTTTACCATGCTCAGGTTGCAATTTACAAACCGGCAATCGATATAGGTTCCGGCCATGTACCCGGTTTCCGAAAGGTCGCAATTGGTAAAGGTGCAGTTGTCGAATTCGCAATTACGTAACTCGTCTTGCGTAAATGTCCGGTTGGTAAATTCTTTGTCGTCGTGGATAACCATAAATTGTGTTGTGTGACGTTTAATGTTTAACGTTTAATGTTTAGTGTTTAATGTTTAGCGTTTAGTGTTTAATGTTTTTGGTGGTAGCTTCGTTTTAAGGCGCTTAATTTGTTCGCTATTTTATCAATCTGTAACTGCATTGTATCTAAGTCTGATTGCTGGATGTA
>CAZFTY010000100.1:0-7158 GCA_964521835.1 uncultured Microbacter sp. | reverse complement strand
GAACGAACCGCTCAGGCTCACCCTGCGTCCTTTGGCCGATAACTTACGCGAAATATCCAGTTCGGCACCTACATTGGTTCCGTTCGAATTGAGCGTACTGGCCGAGTTACTTTCATTAACGGCAGTCGAGTCGATATCTCCCGCCATTGTTTTCTGGTAAGAGGCGTTGCGTGCAAGCGACGAATTGTATGAAAAGGTCGGCGTGAATACGATAGTGGTAAGCGTATCCATCTGGTACTCCATTTTACCCCCCGCCGAGAAGTTATGGCTGAAATTGTGTACGGTAGAGGTGCTGCGCTGATATGACACGCTATCGGTAAATATATTTTCGCGCGAACTACGGCTATTGGTATAGTTGTCGCTGTAGTTGTACGACACGTTTGCTCCCCATTTAAGCTTATCGCTGGCAACTTTCGCCAAATTAAGTCCGACTGTAGAAGAGCTGGTAATACCACCATTCCCCGTCGTGCCACCGCTGCCGCCCCGGCCCATTCTGACATTGTTCCCTCTGTCGGTCGAGGCTCTTTCGTTGATATTATTCGAATTGGCCACCACCGATACCTGATCGGTTTCCGTAAAACGGTTAAGCATCGATGCGGTAGTATACCGGGCGCTCTCATTGTTTTTGTTGTCGAAAAGCTGACCGGCACCTCCCGAGAGATTACCCATCCACCCCTTCATCATCCCCTTTTTGATGGTCAGGTTGATAATTGTTTCCGGTTCATCGTCATCCACTCCGGTCAGTATGGCCAGATCCGATTTTTTTTCAATTACCTGCACCTTCTCTACAATATCCGCGGTCAGATTTTTGGTTGCCATTTTCGGATCGTCGCCAAAAAAATCCTTTCCGTTGACCCGTACCTTGGTAACCTGCTTGCCCGCCGCCGTAGTTATCTTGCCATCGGCATCCACCTGCACTCCGGGCAATCGTTTTATCAAATCCTCCACCACAGCGCCGTCCGGTGTTTTAAATGCGGCGGCGTTGTACTCCACCGTATCCTCTTTCACCACCATCTCCGGCAGTTTTCCGGTTACCGTCACCGTTCCCAGCATCACATTCGATGCCCCCAGCCTGACACTCCCCAGATTGACAATAGCTCTTCTGAATTGTTGTTCACGAATAGTAAGCCGCTTGGTGTTGTAGCCGGTAAACGATATCAGGAGGTAGTAACTACCCGGCTTTACATCTTTCAGTTCGATTTGTCCGTTTTGAGCGGTAACAGCACCCTGCATCATTTGATTTGTTTTCGCGGCGAACAACCTTACCGAGGCAAACTCGATCGGCTGACTACTTAACGAATCGACAATCGCAGCCCTGACGGTAGCCGCGGTTACGACAGGAACCGAGGTTCCCGAACCGGTACGACGGGTAGCAACCTGCGCAAAAAAGGTAGTTGCGGAGCCGACCAAAATAAGCGTGAAGTACAATTTCAATTTCATCTTTCGTGCTATTGAATGGTTTGTAAATAAGACCATTTTGCCGTCCAAACGTTTAACGAAGTAAAAAACGTTTTCTATCTTTTTAGAATAGTACTATTCAACTGCTAAAATTCGTACGTTTCCAATCAACGATATTTCCCATCAAAAAAACAATACAAGAAGCATCCCCGCTGTAACTAACCATAAAGAAACAACAGCGATTATACCTAAAAAATAACACAGGAAACATTTCGGTAACTTAAAAAACCATTATCTTTGAAGCCGGATTGGTAACCCGGCTAAACAAATATGCAAAGTACAGGTTTATCCGATCCGTTATTTTCAAACCAACAGATAAATTTCAATGAAAGAACTTGTACGTTGTAAACCTTGCGGCTATGTGATGGAGGCCGACAAACTGGGCGATGTGTGCCCGGCTTGCGGAATGCCCCGCAAGGCTTTTGAACCATATCGCGAACGCGTTGCCTCCAACCGCCTGTTAGTGCTGAGCCTCGATATGCACCCCATTGCCATCCACCTGTCGCAAACCTTTGTCATTATGATTCCGGCGCTGATGGCAGTTCTATGGCTCTTCCCCAACCTGTTGAACGAGGTATTCGCGAATGTACTGATCTTTACGATCTTCGTCTATCCGCTCACCATTCTGGCCTCGATCGCCACCGGCATTATCGACGGATTGTTCCGCTTCAAATCGCTCACCCCGCCGCTACTGAAGGCAAAAATCCTATACAGCTGTCTGATCCTGATCAGCTCTACCCTTACCTTTGTACTCTCTTATAAAGGAGAGTATAATGCAGGAGGTTTTATTTGCAGCCTCTTCAGTTTGGGCTTTGCGGTGCGTCTCGGCCTGCTGGGCAAACACCTTATCGACGTAATCCTACCGGGCTCTTACCCCGTAAAAAAAGGAAAAGTTCCGGTAAAAGAAGAATAAGAAAGTGAAAAAGTGAATATTAGCAGAAAGGCATCCCGAGTGATTCGGGGTGCCTTTTTCATTGCACCCTACAAACAAACTGCCTCTTCAATACAACCGTCTGCATTTGTAATTTTGCCTCCTCTCTTTTACCACCTTTATTTTTTATAAATATTTAACTCATTCGCACCCCCCCCATTTTTCTGGATTTCTGCTAATCCGATTCGTCCCATTCACAAAAAAACCAAGACAAATATGTTGTATGATAAAAATAAATTTTACATCTTTGAAAGTCAAAATTTAAACAGCACGGCATAATTCAATCGCTACAAGCGACTAACACGGAGCTATGTTCCGTTCGCGAATGGCGAAGAGTCCGGCGCTACAGCGGAGAAGCTTTCGCGGACGGCGAACGTACCGCCGGTGTATGGGAGACGTTTTCGCGAATGGCGAAACGATCTCCGAAGATGGGGAGAAGGTTTCGCGAACCGCGAACGATTCTCCGGCAGACAAAAGAGCATTTCGCGAACGGCGAAATGGGCACATCAACAGAATATTGGTTTTATACCTTTATACAAAACCTTATTACTTACTTAAAAACACGAACTATGGAAACTAAATCCTTCTCTACGGTTCACCTGAACCATTTAAGTGTTGACAATGCCTATGCACTGTTTCAGGCAACGGTTGAACTTGCCACTCCAGCCCAAACCGCCATCGGAGAGGTTGCCAAAGCTACACTGGCACGTCTCACAAACGATACCAATACCATGGGTATTCCTATCAAGCAGGCACAAAAAAGCGAATTTACCACACAGATCGATCTGCTGGATGCCGACCGTGATGAGGAACTGCAAGACATCAAACGCGACATTGTCTATTTTGCCAAAGGACGCGACGAAGCAAAACGCGCCGCTGCCGAACGGATTAAAATAGTGTTTGACCCCTACTGGCATACTGCAGACGAACCGTTGAATACCGAAACACAATCGATCAATACGCTGTTGGCAAAATACGATGCTACACCTTCGCTGGCAGCCGATGCCAAACTGATTGGCATAGACACAAAAATAGCCGCACTGGCCACTAAAAACGCGGCTTTCGATGCCCTCTACAAGACACGTACCGCCGATCTGGGTAGCAAATCGGCAGCAGGTGCCGCCAGCGACTACCGCCGCTCAGCCACCAAAAGCTACAACGACTTTTGTGCTTCTATAGAACAGGCTGCCACCTACATCACCAACGACACCACCACTACCCTCTTCAACTCGATGGAGCAACTGCGAGTCAGATACAATGCGCTGGTAACGACAAAGAAAGAAAACGACAAGACTACGACTACAAAATAACTAATAAAAACGGGAAGGCTCTTTCGAGCCTTCCCCTGTGAAACATTATAATACCATTTTTCTTATAACATTTACAACTATTTGATCTACATTTGCATGAATCTAAACTAAAATTCAGGAATTCACTATGAGAGAAAAAATTTGGTATGAATTTGTCCATTACAAATATGGAGATGAATACTTAGTACTATATATTGATCGCCTCAGATTATTACGAAAAACAACAAATATGCTTGTAATTATATTTTCAACATCTGGTATATTTAGTTGGAAATTATGGGCATTTTTTCCTGTGCTGACAAGCGCATTAATTGCAATCATTCAATTATTTCGACTCATAGAGAACCAAATAATTCCCAACGACAAAGATTTAGAGCAAGTTGCACTACTCCGCAATATGTATCATGAATATTCCAATCTCCTTGAACACTTGTGGATAGAATATAACAGAAATGAACTATCAGAAAAAGAAGCTTCTGATCAGTTCTTTAATCTTAGAAAAACAGAACAAGAGATTAAAGCCCTTAATAACAAAATAAACATACAAGAAATTTCTAAGTTACAAGTAAAAGCAGAAACAATAACTCAAAACTATTTAGAGCAGTATCATTTAAATTCTTAAAACTATGTCACAGAAAACAACAACCAAGACAACAAGTACTCCTCAAAGTATTGGAGGTACTATTTACAATCCTGAAATAAAAGGAGATGTTCCTAGAATGCGAACTCCGCCGCCGCCACCATCTCCCAAGAAAGGATAATCTTTACTTATTCATTCTTACTGTTAATAGAAAAAAGGCATCCTAAATCACTCGGGGTGCCTTTTGTCGGATGTACCTTTGTATAACTGTTATCTCAATTACACCTGATGGATAAAAATCAGACAATCTACCTCTCGCTGTTGCGGGGAATCAATATCGGCGGGCACAACAAAATCAAAATGGCCGATCTGAAGGCGTTGTACGAATCGCTCGGACTGGGACAGGTAACCTCCTATATCCAGAGCGGAAACGTATTGTTTTCGTCGGAGGAGAACGAACCAAAAGAGAAACTTGCCAGCCGCATCAGCCTCGCCATCGAGGCAAAATTCGGCTTCGGAGTGCCTGTGGTGATCCGGACAAAGGAGGAGATGCTGCAGATTGTGACACAAAATCCGTTTACCGAAGAGGCAGAAACAGCGCCCGACAAAATGGTAGTGATGTTTTTGGGCTCGGCGCCCGATGTCGTTACACTTGCAAAAGTAAAGGAGAAAATCGACGACAACAGCCGCTTTGCCTTTACCGGCAACACGCTCTACTTCTTCTACCCCGACGGCTACGGGCAGACCAAATGGCACTCCAACTTCTTCGAGAAGCAGCTCCGAACCACCGTCACCGCACGCAACTGGACAACAACCTGTAAATTAGCCGCAATGGCTACCGATTTGCAAAAAGAGTAGCCTTGCACCAGATACTCTTTCAACCGTTGCGTTGCCCACTGGCGAAATTGAGTACCCCGTTGCGATTTAACACGATAGCCCACAGAGATAATTACATCCAGACTGTAATATTCAGTTTCACTTTTTTGTTCTTTCCCCTTGATTGCCCCGTGTGGAGTGGTGTGTGCAAATTTTGCACATACCAGTTGCTTGTCTAATTCATGTTCGTGAAAGATATTGCTGATGTGTCTTGAAACAACAGTCCTGTCACGATCAAATAACTGAGCCATTTGCTGTCGGTTAAGCCAAACCGTATCCGAATCAAACTGAACCTGAATTTCCGTTTGATCGTCTTTCGTTTTATATATCTCTATCTTGTTTTCCATACCAGAGACATTTATTGTGTTATTGGGAATATTACAACTCTTCTTCGCTGAGCGCTTTCACTCCGTTTTCCAAAAGCAGTTGAGCCGTGATGTGTTACCGGGGCAGACCGGAATCAGTACCTCTTTTTCTGCCAGACGCAATACTTTTCGTGGGGAACGCTCTCTCCGTTGTACCGGCAGGCAAGTCCCAGCAAGCAGGCGCTACAAAGTTTCATGCGGTTATGATTAAATAGTTTAAATGACTATCGGATTAGTTACATAATAGACCTATATCTTTGCGTGCTTTGCGCATCCTCTGCTTTCTTGGCGGTTAATCTCAGATTTTTACCGCAAAGAAAGCAAAGTTTTTCGCAAAGACCGCTGAGAAAAACGACTATAATGGATGCGTTTTATTTCGGTCTAATATCCAATAACCATTTCTATTTCAACTCCTTTTCCAAAAACCTTCCCGTATAAGACTTCTCACATAGCACCAGCTTTTCGGGTGTTCCTTCAAAGACGATTTCACCGCCGCCGGCGCCGCTTTCGGGTCCGAGGTCGATGATGTGGTCGGCGCATTTAATCACCTCCATGTTGTGCTCGATAATGATTACCGTGTGTCCGCGGTCGATCAGCGCGTCGAAGGCCTTCATCAGCGTCTTGATGTCGTGGAAGTGCAGTCCGGTGGTCGGTTCGTCGAACACGAAGAGCATCGGCGATGTCTTCTCTTCGGAGAGGAACGAGGCTAATTTCACGCGCTGACTCTCACCTCCGGAGAGGGTGCTCGAAGCCTGTCCCAGTTTGATATAGCCAAGCCCCACGTCTTGCAGGGGTTTCAATCGCTTTACAATTTTCTTTTCGGTGAGCCCTTTGCCTTCGGAAAAGAATTCGATGGACTGGTCGACAGTCATCTCCAGCACGTCAAAAATATTGACACCGTTGTACATCACCTCCAGCACATCCGATTTGAACCGTTTGCCGTGGCAATGTTCGCATTCGAGCGTGATGTCGGCCATAAACTGCATCTCTACCGTGATGGTTCCCTCACCCTGACACTCTTCGCAGCGTCCGCCCTCCACGTTGAACGAAAAGTGCGATGCGGAAAAGCCCATCTGTTTGGCCAGCTGTTGTTCGGCAAAGAGGCGGCGTATTTCGTCGTAGGCCTTCATGTAGGTCACTGGGTTGGAGCGCGACGACTTGCCGATCGGATTCTGATCCACAAACTCGATGTCGGTAGCTAAGTGCATACTGCCGTCGAGTTTGCCGTACACGCCCACATGCTCAGCTACGCCACCGTAATGTTTCTTCAGAGCAGGGTACAAAATATCGCGCACCAGCGACGACTTACCGCTACCGCTCACGCCGGTAACCACCGTCATCACGTTGAGTGGGAAGCGCACCGAAATATTCTTCAGGTTGTTCTCGTTGGCACCCTTCACCTCGATGTAGTTGTTCCATTTGCGGCGCTTGGCAGGTACCGGAATCTTCTCCGTTCCGGCAAGGTAATTGAGCGTGTGCGATTGTTTGGTCGTGTCAATGGTCTCCTGCGGTACGGGAAAGGGCGATGCCAGTACCACTTCGCCCCCCAGCCGTCCGGCATTGGGGCCGATGTCGATAATGTAGTCGGCAGCGCGAATAATATCTTCGTCGTGGTCCACCACCACCACCGCGTTGCCC
>CAZFTY010000099.1:0-7193 GCA_964521835.1 uncultured Microbacter sp. | reverse complement strand
GAATGTGTTTGCCGACACGATTGCAATGCACGTTAAAGCCTCTCTGCACGACGCTGTGCTGCTTCAAAGAACAGACGCGTTGCGTTACGAGGCTGTTATGGCACCCGGCAAAGACAGTCGCGTATTACAGCCTACGCTGTACGATTTTCTTTGTGCGCAGGCGATAGAGACACTTTCCGATTTTTCAGCGAACCAAAATATAGATAACAAACCGTTCGACAATAGTGCTCTGTTTGATAAAGCGGAGCTTTTCGCTCGGCAAACAGACACAGATTCCTCTGTTAAGTCCGAAATTGTCCGTATTTACCGCCAATGGCTCGCTTTCCGGTTGGGTGATAAAAAGCGGGAGGCTTTGGTAAATGTCGATCTGGCACGCCTTAATTATTTCAGTAAACACGCGTATATTGCCTCAAAAAAAGAGCTTTATCTGAAAGCATTGCAACAACTCCGGCAGGATAATGCCGCTACAGGCAACGAGGTGGAAGTGATTGCCGCTCTGGCCAATTATTATCTGGAAAACGATGCGTACGACGTGCAACGGCCCGACGAGACCGCACTGTTTCTGGATTACAAAAAACGGGCGTTCGATCTGTGTGAGCAGGGTATTCGTCAATACCCAAACTACAAGCGGATCGACGTGCTGAAATCCATTCGGCAGCAAATAGCCGAACGCATTGTTGATGCAAACAATCCGGAAGTAACCGCGGCGAATACCCCTTTGAAAATAAATCTTTCTACCGCAAATATTGCTCAATTGGAGGTGAAGATTTACCGTGTCGATGCCAATGCCACCGATTATTACAAGAGCCAACATGTTGCATACAAAAATAAACTGACCAAAGGGGCGGTTTTAATAGAAACACGCAAGGTTAAGCTCAATCCGTCGCCCTTTTACCGCGCAACGGATACCACTCTTGTTCTCCCTAAACTGCCCTATGGTCACTACGAATATGTCATTTCCGAGCCGGGGAATACGAACGCGGACAAACAGGTTTGCGGACGATTTTCCGCCTCCGATCTTGCCTTTTTCACCCGAACGAGGGGAAGCGGAAAAATAGATTTGTATGTGGTGAACCGGGTTTCGGGCTATCCGCAATCCGGAGTTGCCATCCACACCTACAAACAAACCGGATATGGAGAAAACCTTGCCCTGACACAGACCGGTGCCTGTATCTCCGATTCCAACGGATACTGCCAGTTGTCGGAAAAGGAGCAAACCGGAGTTATTATTGCCATTTCAAAAGGAGCAGACACCTCGTTTCCGGTGAGCAGCATCTCTTCCTATTTCTATGAAGGATCCCGTGACGTGCAGGTGGTTCCGCAAGTTTCGCTTTTTACCGACAGAGCCATTTACCGGCCCGGTCAGACGATCTACTACAAGGGTATCGCCTGGTTGGCAACGAAAGATTCTTCCCGAACCGTTTCCGACAGAGAGTATACCGTTACGCTTCGCGATGTCTCCGGTCTGGAGGTGGGCAAGCAAACTGTAAAAACCAATCCCTTCGGATCTTTTTCCGGGAGCTTCATATTACCCAAAGGACGATTAAATGGGAATTATTCGCTAAATGCAGGGAATGTCGGTTTTGCTTCGTTTCTGGTGGAGGAGTATAAGCGTCCGACCTTTGAGGTAACATTCGATACCATTCGTGGAACTCCCGCTTTCGGCGATAGCGTAACGCTTCATGGCGCCGTTCGGAGTTATGCCGGTTTTCCGCTGGACAATGCCACAGTGAATTACCGCGTTATTCGTCGTTACCATTGGCATATGCGGTCGTTCAGAACACCCGATCGCGAAATGGTGTACGGACAGATTAAATGCGATGGAAAGGGAAATTTCCAGCTCTCTTTCGTTCCTCAAAAAGAAGATGCGACACTGATACGGGGCGAGCAGTTCTATACCTATTCGGTGATGGCAGAAGTGACCGACGGCAGCGGCGAAATACAGAAAAACGAAATGTCGTTTTCGGTTGGAGACAAGTCGGTCTACCTTACGGCCGATATGCCCGAAACAATCGATAAAAACGAACCTTTCCAGCTTAAAATTGCCGCGTTGAACCTGAACGGAGCTACTGTCAAGACCAACATCAGATACACCTTGTCACGATTGAAGCCGGAGACAGAATTTGCCGAGAATATCCGGAAGGAAAACCTTTCCGACGTTGACAATGAGATCCTCAGTGGAACAGTAGATACCGGTAAAAGCGAAAACATCCGGGTGTCAAATTCCGGCAACTGGAGCTCCGGAAAATATCTTCTGTCGCTTTCGGCAAAAGACGAACAGGGTCGAACCGTTACCTTGCAAAAAAGCGTTGTGCTATACTCTCCGAATGACAGAAAATTGCCGGTCAAGAGCTATTGTTGGACGAAAGAGATTAAAACAAGCTGTTTACCCGGAGAGTCTGCCGATATTCTGTTCGGCACCTCCGCAGCCGATGTCAACGTGTTGTACGAACTGATCGATGGCACGAAACTTTTGGAGAGCAAATGGATTACTTTTAACGATGAGATGCGGCATCTGAGCATCCCTTTCAAAAATGAGTGGGGGATGGATGTCTCCGTGCGGCTAACTTTTGTTAAGGATCAGCAATATTTTTCGCGTGTAATTAAGATAGAACGCAAAGCGGCAGAAAAAAAACTAACACCGAGGTTTTCCGTCTTTCGTGATAAATTATTGCCCGGGCAGAAGGAGGAGTGGCGCATTACCATTCCGGAATTACAGTCGGCTCGAAAGCAGGCCGAATGTATGGTGACGATGTTTGACGCATCTCTCAACGCGTTTACCCCTCACAACTGGGATTTCAATCCGGTGTATACAGACTTTGCACAATCGTTGCCTTATTGGGATGCCACATTAGGACCAATGGTTAACCGCGACGCGGCATATCTGGTTGGCAAAGAGTATAGCGTCGCGGATTTCCGGTTCGATGATTTTGATCCGATCCTGACGGGTTTGTTTGATGGCTTCCGGGGCGGCCGACCGATGAAAAACGGGCGTAGGATGGAAAAAGTAAATTTTATAGCATCAAAAGTGACCCTCGACGCGCCAATGGCTGCCAGTGGTTTGAGAAAACGGACAACCCTCATGGAATCCAAAAAGCGTTATTCGGTTACTCTAGGAAGTATAGCTGTGGGTTCCGCAACTGCAGGTCAAAAGGTGGTAACTCCACGCCAAAACTTTGCAGAGACGGCCTTTTTCTACCCTCAATTGCGTACCGATGAAAAGGGCGAGGTGGCCTTCTCTTTTGTGGTGCCCGAATCGACTACCCGGTGGAGCGTGAAGGGACTGGCGCATACACCCGATCTCTTCCTGGGACAATGGTCGGCAGAGGCGGTCACGCAAAAGCCGTTTATGGTGCAACCGAATATTCCCCGTTTTATCCGCCAGAACGATACGCTTGTCGTAACGACTAAGTTGGTGAATCTCTCCGGTAAAAAACAACAGGGGCATGCACACCTCGAATTGTTGGATGCCGAGACCAACCAGCCGTTGAAGATTGCGGCTGCCGATAAAAATTTTGCTTTGACACAAGATAGTACCGGAGTGGTGATGTGGAAAGTCAATGGTTTTTCGGACGTACAGATGTTGATTTGTAAAATCACTGCTTCCACCGGAGAATTTAGCGATGGAGAGCAGCATTATATCCCGGTCTTGCCCGATAAAGTAAGAGTTACCGAGACGTTGCCCATTCGTGTGCGCGGAAATCAGTCGAAGCAATATGTTTTTGAACGGTTACAGTCGGAATATTCCATAGCAGACACTAAAAATCTGATCGTGGAGATGACCACGAATCCGGCCTGGTATGCGGTACAAGCCCTACCTGCCCTTTCGCTGCCCGACAACGACTGCGCGGTGAACTGGTTTGCCTCCTATTATTCCAATACGCTGGCATCTGTGATCGTTCGTGCCAATCCGAAAATAGCCGACAGCTACCGGCAATGGCAGGAATCGGACAATGCGCTGAAATCGAATCTGGAGAAGAACGATGAGGTGAAAAATCTCCTTTTGACCGAAACCCCATGGGTTTCCGAAGCGCAAAAGGAGTCGGATCAAAAACAGCGGATCGCCCAACTTTTTGATACGAACCGGCAACTCGATATGCGCAGGCAGGCAATGGAACGGCTACAAGCGCTCCAACTCGAAAACGGGGCGTTCTCCTGGTTCAAAGGAATGCCCGAGGATCGGTTTATTTCTCAGTATATTTTGGTGGGGCTCTCGCGGCTGAAACAACTGGGCGCCAATGCCTATGCGCCGGAAGAAGCGAACATGATAAAGAGGGGTGTGGCATATGCCGATGAGTGCATGGCGCGCGATTTCGACCGTCTGAAGCGGGAGAATAAAGAGTGGAAAACCACTAAATCGCTTACGCCTGCTCAGATTTATTATTTTTATATGCGCAGCTTCTTCGATACGGTTCCGGTAAGTAAAAACGCCGTTGAACCAGTTCGTTTTTATCAAAAATTACTTGCACAGGATTGGGTCAATTGCACCCTCTTTGGCCGCGCGCTGATAGCTGTTACGGCGCAACGCAACGGAGACAAGCCACTGGCTGCGGCTATCGTAAAATCGTTGCTCGAAAATGCGACCAGTTCGGAAGAAAAGGGGATGTTCTGGGCGAACAACAAGGGTGGTCGCTGGTGGCACGAATCGAATATTGCCACGCAGACCGCGATTTTGGAGGCAGTGTCGGAGGTGAATAAAAACGAGCAACAAACGGACGATATGAAACTCTGGCTTCTTTCTCAAAAGCAGACCGAACGGTGGAACTCTCCCATAGCCACTGCCGATGCTGTTTATGCCTTGCTAATGAAAGGTTCCGATTGGTTATCAGGGGGCAATGACGTCCAGATAAAATTAGGCAAACTGCCGGTAAAAAGGGAGAAAAGCGAAGCCGGTACCGGATATTTCAAAACAATATTCGGAAAAGATGAAGTCAAACCGGAGATGGCGGAGGTATCGGTACGCAATAATGAGTCGCATCCTGCGTGGGGCGCTCTTTACTGGCAATATGAGGCTTCTCCCGACCAGATTACAGCGCAGAAAGGGGCACAGCTCACTATCGGCAAAAAGCTCTATATCGAGCGTACATCAGCAACCGGGCAAATCCTCGAACCGATAACGAACACCACCCGACTCAAAGCCGGAGACAAACTCACCGTACGGTTGGTTATCTCTTCCGATCGTGACATGGAGTACGTGGCGCTTACCGACCAGCGGGCGGCTTGCCTCGAACCGGTAGAAGCGTTGTCGGGATGCCGGTGGAAAGAGCAATTGTGTTACTATCAGAACACCAAAGATGCCTCGACGCAGTTCTTCTTCTCCTACTTGCCCAAAGGAACCTATGTATTTGAATATTCGGCGTGGGTAACGCGGCCGGGAACATACAACAATGGCGTGGCAACCATTCAGTGCCAGTATGCTCCCGAATTTGCGGCTCATTCGGCAGCGGTAAAGTTACATGTGGAAAATTAATCGCAGAGAGAGTGTGAGAATTGAAACTTTTCTCTGTTGAGGCGGTAGCCGAAACAGGGACAAGCGGAGAAAAAAAGAGAGCCATTTTCTGATTTTAACGGAAAATGGCTCTCTTCAGGTTTACTTATTTTGTGCTGAATTTATAGACGCAAATCTCGTCGTAACATTCGCCCGGTCGTAACACCGGAGATGGAAATTGCGGATAATTGGGAGAACAGGGGAATCCCTGCGCTTCGAGGCAAATGGCATAACGGGTATCGTATCGTTTGCCGTATTTTCCCACGTGGTTTTCAACCCAGTTTCCGGAGTATACCTGAATGCCCGGTTGTGTAGTGAACACTTCGAGCAGACGTCCGCTTTGGGGTTCGTAGAGCGAAGCGGCGTGAGCCATCTCGTGCGCCTGCCCTTTCTTTACCACCCAGTTGTTGTCGATGCCATGACCGAAAGTGAACTGATCGTAGTCGGCATTAATACGTTCGGAGATGAGTACCGGTTTCCGAAAATCCATCAATGTGTTGTCAACAAAACGAACTTCGCCAACCGGAGCTTGTGTTTCGTCCAACGGGGTAAAGAAGTCGGCATTTACGGTGAGGTAATGGTCTTCGATATTGCCGTTTCCGGCTCCTTTCAGGTTGAAGAACGAGTGCTGGCAAAAATTAAGAATGGTAGTTTTATCGGTGATAGCCTGATAGTGAACCGACAGCTCATTGTCCTCGGTTACATGATATGTCACGGTGGTTTTCAAATTGCCGGGATAACCCTCTTCTCCGTCTTTTGCCAGATAGAAGAGTACCAGTTTGTTCTCCGACACCGATTCCACATCCCATACCACTGCGTTGAACCCTTTGATGCCTCCGTGAAGGTGATTGGCACCATTATTGACTACCAAATCGTAGCTTTTTCCTTCCAGTTCAAAATGACCTTTTTTGATGCGGTTTGCAAAGCGACCACAAACGGCACCGAAAAACGGCTCTTTCGTCAGGTAGTCGTCAATATTGTCGAAACCCAATACGACATCGTCGGTTTTGCCGTTCTTGTCGGGGGTAATGATGCTCACAATTTTTGCCCCGAAATTGGTGATGGAGACTTCCATATCCCCACCCTTCAAAACAAACAGGCTCACCTGCTTGCCATCTACTGTCTTTTTAAAATTATCTTTCATGTGTTTTTATTTTATTTTCAAAGAACACATGGAACTCGCAATGAACATGGTTGTTTATTTACTCCCGTGTTTTAATGCTCGTTTCATGATCGAATCTTGTTTTATTCTATTTTACATGCTCCGTCACCGATTTCAGCGACATAAAAATCGGGTGTCAGTCCTGTTTTGGCTTTATATGCCGCCCCTACCTTTTCGATAAACGTATCGATGGCATCTTCTTTTACTAAGCTCACCGTGCAACCGCCGAAGCCGCCGCCCGTCATGCGCGAACCGATTACGCCGGGAATCTTCCATGCCTCTTCGGCCATGGTGTCGAGCTCCAGACCGGTTACTTCGTAGTCGTCGCGAAGCGAAACGTGCGAAGCATTCATCATTTTACCGAATTTGTCGATTTCACCGGCTTTCAGCGCTTTTACGGCATCCGAGGTGCGCTGTACTTCGGTAACCACGTGGCGGGCACGTTTGTGAGCAATCGAGTCGCTTTCAAGCGCCGGTTCTACCTGTTTGAAATCTTCTTCCGTCAGTTCGGCAAGGTATGTGATAGGACGTACTTTTGAAATG